>NZ_JBEZKL010000031.1:0-66380 GCF_040704695.1 Streptomyces sp. NPDC048411 | reverse complement strand
GCCGGGGCCGGGGCACCGCGCGAGGAGCGCGCCGACGAGGCCCTCGTCCGGGCCCTCGTCGGCACCGGTGCCGAGCTGGTCGTCGTACCGGAGAACGAGCTGAGGCTGTACGAGGGCGTGGGCGCCCTGCTGCGATACACCGACCCGGGGACCCCGTCCTGACGCCGAGGCGCTGCGCCTCCCGGTTCACGGGTCGCCCCTTGCGCCCGACCGCCCCCGGGTCGCGCCGCGCGCGGAACGTGCCGACACTGGGCTGGAGCGGGAGCGCGGCAGATGAGCGGCGGATGGGGCGCATGAACAGGAGCAGGAGCGGCGCGGAGGAGACGGATGTCTTGATCACCCCGCCCAAGACCTGGGCGGTAGCGTTGCCGGCGTTGGCCAACGCGCTGGGGTGCTCCCTGGAACAGACGACGGTGCGCCGCCCGGTGGCTCAGCCAGCAGGGCCGGCTCACCGAGCCGATGGTCGAGCGGCCCGGCTCGGACCACTACGAACCCATCGGCTGCGACGCGGCCCCGCGGTCCGATGACCCATGAAGGGACCCCCGAGGACCTCGTCCGCGCGGCCCACGCCGTGGGCGTGACCGACGACCGTCTCCTGGAGGCCGTACGGAGCATCCCCCGGGCGGAATTCGTCCCCGCGAACGAGGTGGCATCCGCGTACCGGGACACGCCTGTGCCGCTCCCCCACGGGCAGGTGACCACCCAGCCCTCGCTGATCGCCATGATGGTCTCCGCTCTCGGCCTCACCGGAGACGAACAGGTCCTGGAGGTCGGGACCGGATACGGCTGGCAGACCGCGCTGCTGGCCCGCTTGGCCGCGTACGTTGTCAGCGTCGAGCGCTGGCCCGACCTGGTCGACGAGGCCCGCTTGCGGCTGGCCGGGCAGGGCATCGGCAATGCCGAAGTCGTACTCGGCGACGGGACCCTCGGGATGCCCGCCCGTGCCCCGTACGACGCCGTCATCGTCTGCGCGGCCTTCCCGCGAGTGCCTGAGCCGCTCGTGGATCAGCTCCGCTCCGGTGGCCGGCTCGTCCAGCCGATCGGGCATGGTGGGCAGGAGCACGTCCAGCTGTACGAGCGGCGGGCCTGCGGCCTGGTGCACCGCAGGATGGTCACCGCGGCCCGGTTCGTCCGGCTGTACGGCGCCTATGGCTACGACCATCACTGACGCGTCAGCGCTGATAGGTCCCGACCAGGGTGCCGGAGGCCAGCTCCCTGCCCTTCAGGGCACGGTGCACGTCCTCGGCGCCCCGGTGGTCGTGCAGCGGCAGCGGCTCGGACAGGGCGTACAGGCGGAAGAAGTAGCGGTGCGGCCCGTGCCCCGGTGGAGGCATCGGCCCTCCCCAGCCCACGCGGCCGAAGCCATTGGGCCACGGAAGGCCCCCCTGAGGCTTCTGGCCCTCCGCCGCCCCGGTGGTCCTCGGATCGATGCCGGTCACCAGCCAGTGCAGGAAGGTCGTCCCCGGCGCGTCCGGGTCCTCGCACAGGAGCACCAGCTCCGTAGCCTCGTGGGGCACCCCCGACCAGGTCAGGGGCGGTGAGATGTTCTCACCCTCCCCGCTGTACCGACGGGAGATCACCGTTTTGTCGTCGAACGCGGTGCTGCTGAGTTCAATTCCGCTCATGCGCGCCGCCATACCCGCAACGGCGGCACCGGCACCGGTCCGCACCCCAAATCCCCCGTTCGGCCGAGCCCGACCGGCCCGCCTCCCCAGGCGGGGGTGAGGATGGGCGTGTGCCGACAAGAATGCCTTCGGACCGACGAGGGGCGCAGGACCGGTGTGATCGCCGAGGTCCTCGTGCTGTTTCGGGCTCACCACCGGGGCGGTGTCGTCTTCGTCGGGCGAGGCAGGGTTCCAGCTGAAGTCCCGCGTTCAGGCATGGGTGTCCGCGCTCCTGGCTGGCGTAATCGTCGTCTGCATGCCGTACGACGAGAGGACTTGCTGGTACCCGACCCCATGGACTGGTACTTTCCGACCGACCAGGCCACCATCGTGGGCCGGGAGCCGGCAACCAGGTGACTTCTTCAGGCACGTCAACGGCTGCGGCACGGCGAGCGCTTGGCGCTGTCTTGGCAGCCGAGGCGGTGTCGGTCGCGGGAAACCGGATCGCCCTGATGCACCAGGCGTTCGGCCACCGCGACCACACCGCCCAGCGTCCCGAACGAAATGCGGTCTTTTGCGGGGACAGTCCGCGGGGAGGGGTCGGTGTCAACTGTCTCAGGAGGGCTGCACAGCCTGACGACCTGGGCGCGGGCGCAGGCATGCTCGTCAGGGTGACCACCGTGCCGGGCGAAGTGGTCGTCCATGTACGCGAGAGCCTCGTCTGCTCGGTCGGCCTCGACGAAGATGCGGCAGAGCAGATCGATGATCCAGTCGGAGTCCCCTCCGGCCGTCTCGGCCGCCGGACCCAGTATCTCGATCGCTTCGTCGTGGCGGCCATGACGCGCGAGAAATTCAGCGAGTTCGAATGCCGCGTGAGGGTCTCCTTCTCTCCTGTACTGCCTCAGCAGAGCAACCGCCTCCTCGATCCGGCCCCGTTCCTCCGGCACAGGGCCGCGACCTGCTCCTCGAACTCCGTACCCGTCAGCGCGTCCATCTCGGCGAGTGTCCGTAGCCCGTTCTCGACCCTGTCAGCCTGCCGCCACAGGTGGTCCCGTTCGCGAACCTCCCGGTCCGTGCGCCGGAGCCACCAGGCGGCCACACCCGCGCCGCCCAGCACTAACGCGCCGACGAGGTAGGGCCAGACCGCAGACCAGAACACCATCAGGAGGATGATCGCAGCGGCCCCGCCCACGGTCACTCGCTTGAGCCGGGCCGCCCTCCGCCTCCGTGCAGCCGCACCTCGTCTCCGCCGAGCCGCCATGCACGCCTCCCCCCCCTCGCCCACGTCCATCAGTCTGGGCAACAAGGCGCATCACGAGTAGGGCTCGAAGTCGGCCAGTGGCCGATTCCGGCCACCACGTATCTCGCGGACCTGGCCGTCCCGGACGTCATGGCGAAGCTGAGTAAGCCGAGCGGGCCGGGTGCGGGGCTCGACGACCAATGCTCAGGACTTGTGGATCGGCCTGAAGGAAGAAACCCGATCTTCGTAAGGAAAGCGGCCGGCGTCCGGTGCCGCCCGGGTCAGCCCGACTTCGGCGGCTTCTGCGCGTCGAAGGCGAAGAGAGTGTTCTTGGCCGCGGCCACGATCACCGCACGCCCCGCAACGGTCACGCGCGGGCTTGCGCCCTGCTCGCCCGTCAAACCATCGGCCTGCGGGTCTGTTGTCCACAGGGGTTTGCCCTCGTACGGCGACAGCGCGACCACCCGGCCGGTGGCCGAGCTGAAATACAGCGCGTCGGCTCCCGCAACGGGACCCGACGCACCCTCCACGGCAGTCTGCCGCGACCACTTCTTCCGGCCGGTCGCGGGGTCGAGCGCTGTGACGAGACCGGTCTGCCCGCTCACGTAGACGGTGCCGTCCGCCATGCCGGGCGTCCCCGCGTATGTCTTGGCCAGTCGGGAGTACGTGACCTTCCGCGAGGCCGGGTCGACCCGCGCCACCCCGTCGTAGCCGGCCAGCGCCGTTCCCTCCATGTGTCGCTGAAGGAGTACGAGCCTGCCGTTGGCGACGCCCATCGGCACGGCGGGGCCGTTAACCGCGATCGGCCTGCCCAGTGTCCCCGAGGCGCGGTCGACCGTGTACAGGGTGGGGTGGCGCACCTCTGAGGCATCCACCTCCGCATCGGTCGCGCACATCGCCAAGAGCTGTCGGCCCACCGGGACGGGAGCGCACTGCGTACCCGCGGGGAACGACGTCGTCCAGGTGACTTCACCGCTGTGCGCGTCCCGCGCCTCGAAGCGGGAGTTGGAAGCGTCGACCGTCACAACGGCGGAGCCGACCACAATGGCGTCCTGAGTCCGGCCCGTGACGGCCGTCGACTGGGCGCCGGACGGCACGGACCACAGCTCCCGGCCGTTGTTCGCGTCGATGGCCACCACCTCGCTGGGAGGGTCCTGCGGGGCGTCCTGGGCGGCGAAGCGGTAACCGAGCACCGTGTCGTCGGTGACGCCCACCAGGTGCATGCCCTGGACAGGGACGCCCGGGCTCTTCGCCGTCCATACCCGCGAGCCGTCCAGGGCCCTGATACGGGTCGCGACAACACCGCCGCCCCCGCAGAACAGCGCGTCGCCGCGAGCGACGCAACGCAGCTCGTCGGGGATGTCCTCGCGACCGCCCTGCACGGTCTTGCGCCATGGCCCGAAGCCGTCCGGAAGTGCGGCACTCTGCGCCGCAACGCTGTTCCCCTTGTCGCCACCGCTGTTCCCGCCAAAGCTGCCCGCCTTCAGCATGGCGACTCCCCCGCCGATCGCTGCCACCGCGACCGCCGCCGCGAGCACAGGACGCCATCGGCGACGCAGACGGTGGCCGACGGGGGTGCCAGTGCTCCCTGTATCGGGACCGGCCGGACCGGTGGTCGGGGCAGTCGGCGCCGGGGTGGCACGCGTCGCGAAGTGATGCTGGGTGATCATGTCGCGCGTGCGGCCCGCGCCAACCCCGTTCGTGTCGGTCCCACCAAGGTCGGCCGGCAGGTCCCGCAGCAGCACGAGGAGTTTGTCCGCCGAGGGGCGCCCCTCGGGCTCCTTGTCCAGGCACGACTCGACGACCGCGCGCAAAGCCACCGGCACGGCACCCAGCGACGGCTCCTCGTGGACCACCTGATATGCCGTCATGTACGGGCTGTCCGCATCGAAGGGTCCGTGGCCCGTCGCTGAGTACACCAGCAGCGTCCCCAGCGAGAAGACATCGGACCGCGGCCCCACACCACGCGGCGCCTGCAACTGCTCCGGCGACATGAAGGGCGGCGTACCGATGACCCGCCCTGTCATCGTCAGCGTCTGCTGGTCCACGGCGCGCGAAATGCCGAAGTCGATGACGCGCGGGCCCTCGGGCGAGAGCACGACGTTCGAGGGCTTCAGGTCACGGTGGACGACCCCCACCCGGTGGATGTCGCGCAGCGCCTCCGCCAGCCCGATGGCGAGCCTCCTCAGCTCCGCTCCGTTCAGCGGGCCCTTCGTGGCGATGCGCTGGGCGAGCGTGTGCCCCTCGATATAGGTCGTCGCCATCCACGGCTGCTCGGCCTCAGGGGCAGCATCGACCACGGCGGCGGTGAACGCGCCGCTCACCCGCCTCGCCGCCGCCACCTCCTGCCGGAAACGGATGCGGAACTCGTCGTCCCCCGCGAACTGCTGGTGGATCAGTTTGATCGCGACAGGTCGCCCCGAACTCGTACGGGCCAGAAAGACCGTGCCCATGCCCCCTGAGCCGAGCCGCGCCTCAAGCGGATAGCCGCCGATCTCGGCTGGATCATCTCCGCGCAGCGACACTCTTCCCGACCTCCCGTCCCCCGTGCACCTCTGCCACCACGGGCCTGCGTACCTGTCCTGCAGACAAACTAGCCGCAGGGCAGTACGGCAGAGCAAAGCGGGTGACGAACAGGGAGCCCAGGGCCGCTCCCGTGCCGCACACGACACGATCTACAACCTGTGCCATGTGGCACCCAGGGAGGGGCCGATCACCGGGGTCATGCGTAGGTCCAGGGTTCGATTCCCTTGGGCGGCTCCGACAAAGGCCAGGTCAGACAGCGTCTGACCTGGCCTTTCGGGTTTTCCCGGCGCCGCGGCCGATCCTCCGGCGACAGTCAGATGACGGTCCCGCTGCGGTTCGGGTCCGTTCGTCAGGGGGTGGTGGGGCGGGAGGGGGCGCGGGGGGCGCGGCGGCGGGGGGTTGCGCGGTTGGCCGGGGGAGCGGGCGGTTTCGGGGCCGCGTCGGGGAGGGGCCGGAAGGGCAGTTCGCCGCGGTAGCCGACGGCGAGGGCGAACTGACGGCCGGCGAGGCGGCGGGCGTCGTCGAGGGAGAGGGCGCCGGGGTCGGTGAGGAGGCGGTTGGTCAGGCCGTCGAGGAGGGCCATGGCGACAGTGGCCGCGTCGCGGGGGTCGCAGTCGCGGAAGTCGCCGCAGTCGAGGCCGTCTTCGACGGCGGCGACCAGCGGGGCCAGGACGCGACGGCGGAGTTCGGCGAGGGCAGCGGTGAGTTCGCCGGATCCGGCGGAGCGGATCTCGAGTTCGCTCCACAGGCGGCATTCGAGGACGTCGTCGTGGGTGAGCGGCAGCCCGAAGTCGACGAGGTCGGCGAGGCGTTCGGCCGGTGCCTGGCGCTCGGCGCTGTGCGTCCGGCCCTCCAGCCGGGCCTCGGCGCGGGTGAGTGAGTAGGCGAGCGCGTCGGTCAGCAGCCGGTCGCGGCCGGTGAAGTGGTAGTGCACCAAGGCGGTCGACACGCCGGCGTGGGCGGCGATGTCGGAGATGCGGACGCCGTCGAACCCGTCCCGGGCGATGAGCTCCACCGCGGCCTGCAGGATGCCGTCGCGGCCGCCGGAGGCTCCGCCGGAGGAGTTCGTGCCGGATGTGGGTGCGGGGGTGCCGATTGCCTTGCTCACGATCCGATCCTGGCACACCTCTTGTCGCACCTCGGGTGCTGACTTTAAAGTCAGCGCACCTGTTGCTGATTTTAAAGTCAGCGAATTGCGCGCAAGGAGAGCACCATGAGCCGCTACGGCACGATGTTCGGCCCGGACATCACGTTCCACGGAGTCAAGTCCTGCACCCTCGATGAGCCCGACACGTACCGCGGCGCCGACGTCGTGATCGTCGGCGCCCCGTTCGACGGGGGCGTGAGCCACCGTCCCGGCACCCGGTTCGGCCCGCAGGCGATCCGGTCGACCGACTACCTCGCGCCGGACGCGTCGCGCCCGTCGCTGCCGCTGCGCGTCGACGCGCTCGCGGACCTGCGCGTCCTCGACGCCGGCGACGTGGAGATGTTCGCGGGCGACATCGAGGGCAGCATCCGGGCGATCGAGGAGGCCGTGTACGCCATCGCCTCTGCCGGGGCGATCCCGCTCGTCCTCGGCGGCGACCACACCGTCGCGCTGCCGGACATCACCGGCGTGGCCCGCCACCACGGCTTCGGCCGCGTGTCGGTCATCCACTTCGACGCCCACGCGGACACCGCGCACATCGAGTTCGGCCACCTGCACGGCCACGGCCAGCCCATGCGCCGCCTGCTGGAATCCGGCGCGGTGCGCGGCGACCGGTTCCTCCAGATGGGCCTGCGCGGTTACTGGCCGGACGCCGAGACGCTTGACTGGATGGCCGACCAGCACATGCGCTCGTATGAGATGAGCGAGATTGTCACGCGCGGCCTCGACACGTGCGTCGAGGAGGCCATGGCCATCGCGCTCGACGAGTGCGACGGCGTGTTCCTGTCCATCGACGTCGACGTGGTCGACCCGGGCATGGCGCCGGGCACTGGAACCCCCGAGCCGGGCGGCCTGACGTCCCGCCAACTGCTGGACACCGTGCGGCGCCTGGCGTTCGCGCTGCCGGTGGTCGGCCTCGACGTGGTCGAGGTGTCACCGCCGTACGACCACGCCGACATCACCGCGATGCTCGGCAACCGCATCGTGCTCGAAGCGTTGTCCGGCATCGCCGCCCGCCGCCGCGGCAACACGTGGCAGCCGGCCCGCCCGCTCCTCGAAGGACGCGGCACCGCGGCGCAGTGAGCAGGGCCCAGTGACCCGCGTGGCGGCCGGGGGCGCCGTGCAGTGTCTCCCGGCTGCCCCGCGGCCGAGCCTTCGTACCGCCGCGGCAGCACCGAAGACGTCACTTTCGCGTGCGCGGGCGCCCAGAGCGTCAAACGAGCGTCATGGCCAACAGTTCATTCCTCCTCTTCAGGGCGGAACTGGTTCCCACGACGTGGAGTCGACCGTCCTCGTGCTCGCCCTCAGCGGGTGACGATGGCGAGCGCTGCGGCGTACTGCTCGTCGGTCACCGGTTCCAGCCACGTGGTGCCGTCACCGTCGGCGTCGCCGACGACCATGGCGATGTGGGCCATGAGGGTCGTGTCGGTGCCTCCGTGCCAGTGCTCCTCTCCGGGCGGACACTTAACGGTCTGGCCGGCGCTGACGCGTACGACGCCGCCGTCGCGGGTGCCGACGAGACCGGTGCCGTCGGTGACGTAGAGGGTCTGGCCGTTGGCGTGGGAGTGCCAGTTGGTGCGGGCCCCGGGGGTGAAGCGGACCAGGGCGGACGCCAGTCGGGCCGGTTCGACGGGGGCCTCGATCATGTTGAGGTAGACGTCTCCGGTGAAGCGCTCGGCGGGAGCCTTGACGGTCGGGGTCTGCGTGACGTGTTCCACGGAAGGTGTTCCTTGCTGTGCGGGTGCGGGCGGGGTGGCGGTGTGCCGGTGTCAGGCGGTGCGCTCGTCGGCGAGCAGCTTGAGCTGGTTGGCGTCAGGGCCAGCAGTCCCGCAGCCGCCGAGATCACCGGCAGGGTAGGGAGAAGTCGCATGCCCGGCCTTGGAGTTGGAGACATGTCCAGCACCTCGCCGTCACCCGGGCATCGGCTCGGCGTAGTGGCGGAAGCCACCGCGCTCGGTATGCAGGGCGTACAGCCGCTCCGCCAGCATCTGAGGACTGCTGTGCTCGGCGTCGGGCCGGATCGCGCCGGGGATGATCAGCTGCGCGGCGTGGATGTTCTCCGCAGCGAGCGCGTCATGGAGCATGCGGGCGTAGGCGCTCTCGGCGGCGAAGGCGATCGAGGTACCGGCCCGCTCGGGGTGCGGGCGCACCGCGCTGCCGCCGTTGACGAACAGAAGGGTGCCGCGACCCAGCGCCCGCATGCCGGGGAGGACTGCGTCCACGCAGGTCACCGGTCCCTTCACGGAGAAGGCGAGCGGGTCGTCCAGGTCGTCGGCGGTGGTGTCGAGGACCGGCTTCATGAAGTCGGCGCGCGGCACCGGGCTGTACTGCAAGATCTCGATCGGCCCGAGCGTCTCGGCCGCGTCGTGGAGTGCGGCGGCGAGCGCGGCCGGGTCCAGGACGTCCGCAGCGAATCCGCGGGCCTCGATGCCGTCGCGGCGGAGATCGTCCGTCAGGAGCGCGAGGTGCTCGGCGCCGCGGGCGATCAGGGCGACGTCATGGCCGGCGGCGCCGAAGCGGCGGGCGGCGGCAAGGCCCAGGCCGGGACCGGCACCGACGAGAGCGTACGTGGTCACGCTGGCGGTTCCTCCTCAACAGGGGCCGGGGCCCGGCGTCCGGCCCCGGCGGAAACGGGAACGTACGGGGTCAGGGCTTGAGCAGTGCCTTGATGGCGCGGCGCTCGTCCATCGCCTGGTAGCCCTCGGCAACCTGGTCCAGGGGCAGGGTCAGGTCGAAGACCATGCCCGGGTCGATCCCGCCGGTCACGACATGGTCGATGAGGTCGGGAAGGTAGCGGCGCACGGGGGCGGGGCCGCCGCGCAGGCCGACGTGGGAGAAGAACAGCCCTTGACCGTCGACCGCGACCTCGTGGGGGACGCCGACGAAGCCGACGTTGCCACCGGGCCGTGCGGAGTGCAGCGCTTGCTGCATGGCCTGGGCCGTGCCCACGCACTCCAGCACGGAGTCGGCGCCGATCCCGCCGGTGAGGTCCTTGATCCGGGCGACACCCTCCTCGCCACGCTCGGTGACGATGTCGGTGGCGCCGAACGCGCGGGCCAGCTTCTGCCGGGACTCGTGGCGGCTCATCGCGATGATCCGCTCCGCGCCCATCTCCTTGGCGGCAATCACCGCGCACAGACCGACGGCCCCGTCACCGACCACCACGGCGGTCGAGCCGGGCTTCACCTCGGCGGCGTCGGCGGCCCACCAGCCAGTGCCCATCACGTCGGATACGGCAAGCAGACCGGGCCACAGTTCCTCGCCCGGCACCTCGTCGGTGGCGACCAGCGTGCCCTGGGCGTTGGGGATGCGGACATAGTCGGCCTGACAGGTGCTCATGAACTCGCGGTGCAGGCAGTTCGACGGGAAGCCGTTACGGCAGTTCGGGCACGTGTTGTCCGAGGTCGCGAACGAGCCGACCACGAACTGCCCAGGCCTCACCGCCGTGACCTCGGAACCGACCTCCTCGACGAAACCGACGTACTCGTGCCCCATCGGATGGGCCTCACCGATCGGCTCCAGACCCCGCCAGGGCCACAGATCGGAGCCGCACACGCAGGTGACGGCCGTCCGGATGATCGCGTCGGTGGGGTTAAGGATCTTCGGGTCGTCCAGCGTCTCGAAGCGGACGTCACCGGGGGCGTGAATCACTGCGCCGCGCATGAGGGTTCCTTTACGTACGTGAGGTCGGACCGATTCGGGGGGTCCGCGTGTGACCGGCCCCAGGACGCGGAACGTCCGTGCACCGGGGTCGGGCGGCCCGTCCCCGCCGCCGTACGGCCGGGAACAGCACCACGTCTTCCAGGAAACCCCTCTTCACCAGGGGCAGCCAGTCACCGTCGATGGGTGTACCAGCAGTACATCCCTCCCGCGGCCCACTGCACGTACGGTCGAAGAGTGGACAACCAGCACGAGGCCCGCGAGTTCCTCACCTCGCGGCGAGCCAAGATCGCCCCCGAGCAGGCCGGACTGCCCTCCGGGACCCGGCGCCGCGTCCCTGGTCTGCGCCGCAGCGAGGTCGCGGCCCTGGCCGACGTGAGTGTGGAGTACTACGCCAAGCTCGAACGCGGCAACCTCGCCGGCGTCTCCCCCGCCGTCCTCGAAGCCGTCGCCCGCGCCCTGAGGCTCGACGACGCCGAACGGGCCCACCTCCTTCACCTGGCACAGGCCGCCGACGGCTCCGACGCCCTCACCCGCCCCCGGCGCCGACGCCCCGCCCGGCAGTGGACCCCGCACCGCAGCCTGCAATGGACCCTCGACGCGATCACCGCAGGACCCGCCTTCGTCCGCAACGGCCGCATGGACATCCTCGCCACCAACGCGCTCGGCCGCGCCTTCTACAGCGACATCTACGCCACCGCCCACAACCAGGCGAACCTCGCCCGCTTCACCTTCCTCGACCCCGTCTCCCGCCGCTTCTACCCCGACTGGGGCCTCGCCGCCGACGTCACCGTCGCGATCCTGCGCACCGAGGCCGGGCGCAACCCCCACGACAAGGACCTGCACGACCTCGTCGGTGAACTGTCCACCCGCAGCGACGAGTTCCGCACCCGCTGGGGCGCCCACAACGTCCGCCACCACGGCACCGGCACCAAGAACTTCCACCACCACGCCGTCGGCGACCTGACCCTCGCCTACGAGGGCCTGGAGATGGCCGCCGAACCCGGTCTCACCCTCACCGTCTACACCGCCGAACCCGGCTCACCCTCCGAAGAGGGTCTGCGCCTGCTCGCGTCGTGGGCCGCGCCCCAGGAAACCCTGGCTCGCAGCCCACAGGAGACGTGATCTCACCGCCGCGTGGGTGCGCGTCAGCGCCGCCGCTGGTCGGCCCGCAGGTCGAAGTCGCTGTAGCTGTTGTCGACCGGGTTGACCGTGACGCCGGGCGCGACGATCTCGTCGATGGCGTCGAGTACGTCGGCTGACAGCGTGACGCCGGCGGCGGGCAGGAACGCCTCCAGCTGCTCCATGGTGCGCGGGCCGATGATCGCCGAGGTGACGCCGGGGTGGTTGATGACGAAGGCGACGGCGAGCTCGATGAGCGTGAGGCCGGCCTTCTCGGCCACGAGCGCGAGCTGCTCGACGGCGTCGAGTTTGCGCTGGTTGGCGGGGGTGCTCATGTCGAAGCGGGCCTGCGGGCGTGCCGCGGAGGCGGGGCCCTCGGTGGCGTTCTTGCGGTAACGGCCGGAGAGCCAGCCGCCGGAGAGCGGGCTGTACGTGAGGGTGCCCGGCGACTCACTAACCGAAGAAGCTCAACCGGACGTTACGGCTGGTATTACTCCTGTTTGTATCCACCAACCTCCGTTAAGGCAACCCCACCGTAGCCGCAGGCTCGAGGCCACGGGATCCTCCGGGGGCCTCGGCCCACTGGTCTGGGCGAAGTCGATGCACCCCTCGCCCCGGGCGACCTCCCCCTTGAGAATCACCTCGGGAATACGGTTGCACATTCGTGCGGCGCCGGTAAGGCTCCCCTGGTGACGTACGAGTTCCTGCCGTCTGCCCTCACCTGGCCCGAGGTCGACCCCCGCATCCACCCCTTCGACCCGGCCCCCGCTCGCACAGAGGTTCTGGCCATCGCTCCTGCCGTACCGGCCCGCCCTAAGTGCGGAAAGGACGATCTGGCATCGCTGCAAAAGCTCAACGACTGGAGTTGGGACGTGGGGATGCCTTGGACAGAGGCCATGACCAGAGCCCTTGTCGAGCGCTACGGCCGCTGGGTCCTCGGCTGGCGCTGGGCTCATGACGAGGGAGACATCGGTGGCGGCCCGGTCGGCAACTGGTGCTGCGCGGCGCACTCGATCCGCTCCGCCTGGCCCGCGCCGACGCGGCTGCCGACCGCCCTGTGGCCTTCGCCTTGCTCCAGCGGTGGCAACGTCACGTCCTCGCCACGGACTCCGTCCCCTTCCGCACCCGACCCGCCTACGCCAAGTCCGGCCGCGAACGCTGTGCCATCACCGCGGACCTCCCGGCCCTCCTCGACAAGTGCCTCACCCAGGCCACCGACTCTGCCCTCCCCCTCAACGCCCGCGCAGCCCGCGCCTACCTCGACATCTGCTTCTTCCACCCGTTCGAGGACGGCAACGCACGGTGTGCGTTCCTGACGTTGACCTACCTGCTGGCCCGCGAGGGCATCGTCCTCGACCAGGTCGCCCCCGTCCGGCGTGTGCTCCGCAGGGCGGACGACGTGGAAGGGGCGCTCGGCCTGGCGCGGGTGGTCGGCGTGCTCATGCGACGCGTACTGCCACCGGAGAGCCGGGCGCCGGTCTCGGATGGCTGAAAAAGCCGAGCTGGCGTCAACCCGGCACTCCGGGAAATCACTCTCTCGGAAGCGGGCCCTGGGCGGGCGCGCGTACATACCACGCCCCACCACCAAAGCTGTGGCTTTCCGGGAGGTCGAGCGCGGCCTTCGGCCGGAATCCGTGGTTGGCCTGAGCGTCCGGATAAGCAGTTCAGAGGTCTTCGATGCGCAGTCTCCTCGTACCGTCCAGGCGATCTCGCAGGTGAGCGATCGCCTTCTCCGGCTCGCCCTGATGCACCAGACGTTCGGCCTCCGCGACCACACCGCCCAACGTCCCGAACGAAATGCGGTCTTTTGCGGGGACAGTCTGCGGGGACTGGTCGGCGTCAACTGTCTCAGGAGGGCTGCACAGCCTGATGACCTGGGCGCGGGCGCAGGCATGCTCGTCAGGGTGGCCACCGTGCCGGGCGAAGTGGTCGTCCAGGTACGCGAGAGCCTCGTCTGCTCGGTCAGCCTCGACGAAGATGCGGCAGAGCAGATCGATGATCCAGTCGGAGTCCCCTCCGGCCGTCTCGGCCGCCCGACCCAGTATCTCGATCGCTTCGTCCTGGCGGCCATGGCGCGCGAGAAGTTCAGCGAGTTCGAATTCCGCGTGAGGGTCTCCTGCTCTGCTGTACTGCCTCAGCAGAGCAACCACCTCCTCGATCCGGCCCCGTTCCTCCAGGAGGCGGGCGAGCGCGGTCCGGGCGTACTCGGCCCCGTCCTCGGTGAGACAGGCACGCAGCTCCGCTTCACGTCCGTGCCGGGCCAGCAGAGCGGCGAGTTGCTCGGCATGCCCGGCGAACACCATGCCGTCGACATTGACGTATTTCCTGAGCAGTACTGCCGCCTCGTCGACGCGTCCCTGGCGTTCCAGGAGCGTGGCGTGCAGGGGGACGGTGTCCCAGGCATCCGTCGCCCACGGCTCGAAGGGGACCGTCGCACCGACGCCGACAGGTGGGAGCAGGGCGGCGATCTCGTCGTCACGGCCATGGCCCGCGGTGAGTTCCACCAGTACCTCGGCAAGGGAACTGTCGGCGGTCCGGGGACCGAGCAGTGCGAGGGCCTGGTCGATGTGACCCTGCCGGGCCAGCACGCGCGCAAAGTCGCGCGCGGCCTCTCGACTTCATGTCAGCGAACCACCTGGGATACACCGCGTCATGAGAGTGAAAGCCGGTGCCGTGCTACCCCAGTGTGAGCGGCGGACCGCCACGCGCCCCCACCGCGGCAAGCGGAGACCGCCGGCGGCGACCGCCGGGCCTGACCCGGACGCGAAACCGACACATCGCAGCTCGACCACACGGAATCGTAAATAAGTTCGAATACTGTGTGTCCCCTGTGCTAGCCTGACGCGCCCTTTGGAGATCAATTGGAGGTTTCACGTGGCCATACGCCGCAGACCGAACCGAACACAATTACTCGTCCGAGGCGCGCTCACCACGACCATGGCCCTCGCGGCCACCAGCGGACCCCTCCCCTTCCTCCTCACCAGCGCCCATGCCGCGACGGCGGCGCCCCCGACCCTGACGATCAACGCCCCGGACCGCTACCTGCCCCGCTCCTACAACCTGGAGTCGGCAGGCACCGTCGGTGATGTCAACCGGACGGAGCTGGACGGCAGCGGCGACTTCACGGCGTACCGCTGGAGTCCCGTCACCGGCGACCCGCAGACCGTGGGCAAGGACCCGGCCGACACCTCCACCGAGCGCATCGGCGGCCACGCCTCCGACGTGGTCGGGGTCTACACCAGGGCGGACCGGTCGGTCGAGCTGAAGGACATGAAGGCCGGTACGTCGGCCCGGTTCACTCTCCCCGAGGGGCAGACGTACCACGGCACCTTCGGCGAGACCGTGGTGACGGCGACCTGGACGGCCGGCGGTGACGTCGATTCGTTGCATCTGCTGCGCCTGCGCGACGGACAGCTCACTGACACCCCGGTGACTGGCGAGAACGGTGTGCGCGCGGCGTCGTACAAGGTGCTCGGTGCGAATGCCGACCTGCTGGCGATCTTCGTCTCCGGTGACCCGACGGGCCAGGTCGGGCTGGTCGACCTGGCGACCGGGAAGATCACCGGCGTACTCAAAAACTCGTGGGGCAGCAGCTTCACACAGGTGGTGTTCTCCGAGACGTACGCCGGGTGGTTCGATCCGGCATACGGCGACCAGAAGGTGCACCTGCTGCGCCGGGACGCCCTGGGTGGCGCGGAGACCACGGTCGACGTGGCGTCGGCGTACGAGCAGCGGTCGTTCGTCGCGCTGGTGGGCGACTGGGTCGTCTCGCTGCGGCAGACCGAGTCGTACCGCAACAGCGACGCGCCGAAGGACCGCGGCGAGCCACTACTTGCTACGCCGATCGGCGGGGGCGAGACGAAGACGCTGCTGCCGCACGCCCGCCTGGGCGGTACGTACGGGCTGAACCCGACGCCCGACGGCGGCGTCCTGGTCGCGGGCGGCAGTTCGGGGGGCGACTGGGCCGTGCGCAAGGTGAGTGCGCAGGCCGATGGCAGCCTGGGCGTGAGCGCGGTGCGGGCCGTGACGCCGAAGCCTGGTACGTACGGAGCCGTGACGCTGGCGGCCGGGGACCTGGCGGTGCAGGAGACGGACACCAACTACCTGCCGTCGCTGTACAAGCGGCACATCGAGCTCGGTGACACCCCGTCGGCCGGTACCCGCAGCCTGGTGGCCGAGCCGGCGCTGAGCACGGACGGCACAGGAGGCTCCGCGGGCAACGGCGCGTACGCGCTGGGCGACGGCACCTTCGCCTACACGCACACCTCCGGGATCGAGGTCCGTTCGAATCCCGATGACGCCGCGGTCCTCACCGTGCCGGGCGGCGGGCAGGTCGTCGACGCCTCCGGCCGGTACGTCGTCTTCGGGTACGGGTACGTGTCCGGCTTCGGGCAGTACCAGCAGTACGTCATCGATCGCGAGAAGTCCGGCGACAACAAGGTGCTGCTGACACGCGCGGCCTCGGCTGCCGCCGTCTGGGGTACGACGTTCTGGACACCCGGCGACACCAAGGGCACCGTCAAGGCCACCGACCTGAAGTCGGGTAAGACCGAGTCCTTCTCGCTCGGCAAGGAATGTACGCCGACGGACCTGCAGGCCGTGGGCCGCTGGGTGTACTGGACCTGCGAGGCCTCCGGCGACCCCACGGGGTCCGGCGTCTGGGACCGCACCACGCAGCGCATGATCGATGTCCCCAAGGGCGGCGAACTCGGTGACGGCTTTGTCGTTCTGCACGACGAGACCGCGGGCAAGCTCCAGCTCGTCGACTTCCACACCGTCAACAGTGTGACGACCCGCGCGCTGGCCGACATCGCCGGTTACCTGGCCCGCGGCTACTTCGCCGTCGACCGCTTCGGCGGCGGAGTGGCCTATGTCCCCGGGCGTGGTAAGCCCGGCGCCATGCGCGCCGTCGGCTCCGGCGTGCCCACCTCTGCGCTCGCCGAGATCGAGACCCAACCCGAGACGTCCGTCGACCTCCAGTCGGCCACGGACTCCCGCTGGGACGGCTCCTGGCAGTTGTCCAAGCCGGCGGCTGCGGGCGCGCAGGTCGTGATCAAGGACGCGGGTGGCACCGTCGTCCGCACACTGGACGCTGCACAGCACGGCGCGGAGCTCTCCGCGGCGTGGGACGGCAGGCGCTTGGACGGGGAACTCTCACCCAACGGGCTGTACACCTGGGAGCTGGCGGCGGCTCCACGGGACGGGCAAGGCGCGGAGCTGAAGCTCAGCGGAGCGATCACGGTGACGGGCGCGGGCGCCGAGGCGACACCGAACTCGTCCAGCCATCTTGCTGCCGAAAGCGGTTACGGGGCGGTGCGCCACCGCGACTCGCTCGCCGCGCGCAGGGAGAACGCTCTCTAGCGAACCGGGTCACCGTTCGACGTACCGACGTCGGTCGGCAGGCCCGTACTTCCGGGCACCGGATCGCTCCGTCGTATACGGCGGCGGCCCCGCCCGGTGCACGGGTCCTGATCCGACGTCCGGCGCGGCCGTGTCACCGATACCCGATCGGTGACACGGCCGTGTGCTTCGTGCAGGGAAGCGCCACGGCTCCGCTCCGTACCGACCCATGCTGCGGCGATGGGGCCTGTTCTGCCGGATGTCCTCAACCGCCGTCGGGACCGGAGTCCAGCCGTCGTGCCAGCAGCACCATCGCGACCATGAGCAGGAGCGGGACGAGCGTGGCGGTGCGCAGGCTGGCGGCCTCGGCGAAGGCACCGGTGATCGGCGGGCCGGCGAGGAAACCTGCGGACCCGACGGTGGAGACGGCCGCGGCTGCGGACACGGTGGCGCCGCGGCCTGCGATCAGCCCGCAGGCCTGTACGAAGCGCACGGTCCCGGTACGTGCCCGGAGCCGGTCGGCAGCCAGCCGCCCCCTCATGACGGGGCGGTGAGTTGTGCGGCTGCTCCGTGAACAGCCGTAGCGCCTGGCAGAGTTCGTCCTGCGCGTGCAGCTTCGTCGCGCGCCAAGGCGATCAGGGCATCGCGGTCGTCGATCGGTGCCTTCGTGAAAACGTCGGTGAACTTGGCCATGGTGTCCAGACCGTTCGGCATCCCAAGGGAACTGAAGCTCTGCTCGAGTACGAGCCGGCGTGCGCACACATCCGCGGCCACCGGATACTCCTGCGCGCGGTACTCGTGTCCGCGCCAGGCGTGGCCGCAAACGCATGATGCCCAGCCCGTCGGCGTTCACCGGCTTCTCCATGGTGTCGCGGAACACCGCTACGAGAACCTCGTCGAGTCCAAAGTCCTCGGGGTCCACGAGAACCGGATAGAAGAAGTACCGACAGCGGGCCGGCCAGCTCAGGCTCAGCAGAACCGGCGCCACGGCCGCACGTCGGCGGCGGCACGGGGAAAGGTGTCGCTGGAATCGGTGCGGCCTCGGCCGACGCCCCTCACAGTTGGTGCGGCCGGGCATGACCCGTACAGTCAGGCCTCGCGGGCACCCAGGAACGACAACCTGACCTGACGGTTGGTATTGCTCCTGTTCGTGTCGACCAGGCACACCGACTGCCACGTACCCAGTTCCAGCCGTCCGCCGATCACCGGCAGGGTGGCGTGCGGTGCGATCAGGGCCGGCAGGACGTGGTCGCGGCCGTGGCCGGGGCTGCCGTGGCGGTGCTGGTAGCGGTCGTCCGCGGGCAGCAGCGTGTGGAGGGTGGCGAGGAGGTCCTCGTCGCTGCCCGCTCCGGTTTCCAGGATGGCGATTCCGGCGGTGGCGTGAGGCACGAAAATGTTGAGCAGGCCGTGTCGGCCGACGGCGGCACGGGTGAGGAACCGTACACAGTCGTCCGTCAGGTCGGTGACCGTCTCGGCGCCACCGGTCGTGATGTGCAGAACGCTGGTGATGAAGGCATCGGGCATGCCCCCCATCTTCTCGCTCGTGGCGCGAGACTGCGCGTCCACGTTCCGAGATCGGCGGTGCCGATCGCGGCGACCGGTGAACAACACTTTGTCCGGTATGGATACGTCAAGTGGTGTGCAGCACCGGCGTTGAGTAACCGTCCTCATGGCCTGCCCGCACGGTCTTCTCGAGAAGTGTGAACGACTTGGGTGTACCGCCCGGCTGTGGCTTGCCCGCCTTGTGGCCAACGACCCGGTAGCCGTCGTCCAGGTAGTAGGCGTTCAGGCGCGCGTTGCCGGCCAGGCAGTCCAGACGTACGAACGCCCGCCCCGCGGTGGCCACGCGGTGTTCCGCGGCTTGCAGCAGCAGCCGCCCGGTCCCGGGCAGGGCGCTGCTGCGGTCCACCATCAGCCGGTGCACGTAACCGGCCACCGGCGGCTGCGGCCCCCAGGCCTCCTCGTCCTCCCACCACAACTCCCAGGCCCCGGCCACGCGGTCGTCAACCTCGGCGAGCCAGACTTCGCCGCCGCTCGCCATGATCCGGCGGAAGTGGTCCTCATTCAGCTCGCCGGGCTGCCACTGGCCGGTGATGCCCCGGGCGAACATCCAGCGGGCGGCATCGTCACGCACGCGAACGAGAGTGGCGAGGTCGGCATCCTCGGCGAGGCGGAAGTTCAGATCGTTCATCGGGCGATCGTCGCACGAACCGCCACGAGCCCCCAGGGGCGCTCGGCGCTGTGCTGACCGACCGAACGGGGAGTGACCGATCCCCTGCCTCTCCGTCTTTCGTCCCGCCACACAATCGCCTGACCGCGGCACGCCGGTCCGCCGCAAGCCCTGAGCCTCCCACAGAGCTGCACGCCACCCGGCCGTAGCTGTACGGGGTCCATCCGACCTGGGCGAGCCGCCGACCACCGTGAAGGAGAAGATCGACTGGATCCGCGGGCTCGCGAAGGAGCAGGGCCATACGGTCCGGTGGCACCGGAGCCGGCGGCGCGCGGTCTGCTGTCGACCGTTCCGGCATCGCCGCTGTTGGGGCCCCTGCCGCGAACGGGCGCCCGGCGCCCGCTCCGGGCGGGGCGCCACTGCTGATCGCCCGAGCCGCTGACCGGGAAGATCCTTGAGCCCGAAGTGGTTGGTAGAACCGTGAACAACTTTGGGGTCGGGGCAGCACGCGAAGTGGACATGGTCGTGATCGGCGCCGGACAGGCTGGTCTGTCCGGCGCCTATCATCTGCGCCGCGCAGGTCTGGAGACCGACCGTGACTTCGTCGTGCTCGACCACGCGCCCCGTCCGGGCGGCGCCTGGCAGTTCCGGTGGCCCTCACTGACGTACGGCAAGGTCCACGGCATGCATGCGCTGCCCGGCATGGAACTCTCCGGCGCCGACGACAGCCGCCCGTCGTCCGAAGTGATCGGCGAGTACTTCGACGCGTACGAGCGCACCTTCGACCTGCGGGTCCACCGGCCCGTGGAAGTGAGTGCGGTGCGGGAGGGCGACGGCGGGAGATTGCTCGTCGAGACCTCCGAGGGTGCGTATGCCACACGCGCCCTGATCAATGCCACCGGCACCTGGGACCGGCCGTTCTGGCCGCGCTACCCGGGCCAGGAGACCTTCCGGGGGCGCCAGCTGCACACCGCGAACTATCCGGGGCCCCAGGAGTTCGCCGGGCAGCGGGTGGTCGTGGTCGGTGGCGGCGCCTCCGGCACTCAGCATCTGATGGAGATCGCCGAGGTGGCGGCGGACACCTTCTGGGTGACGCGTCGGCCTCCGGTCTTCCGGGAGGGGCCATTCGGCGAGGACCAGGGGCGGGCCGCCGTCGCCTTGGTGGAGGAGCGCGTACGGCGGGGGCTGCCACCGCAGAGCGTGGTGAGCGTGACCGGGCTGCCGCTCACCGACGCCGTGCGGCGGGCCCGGGAGGAGGGAGTGCTCGACCGCCTGCCGATGTTCGACCGGATCACTCCGACCGGGGTGGCGTGGGACGACGGGCGGACGGTGAACGCCGATGTGATCCTCTGGGCGACCGGGTTCCGCGCCGCCATCGACCATCTCGCGCCGTTGCGGCTGCGCGAGCCCGGCGGCGGTATCCAGGTCGAAGGCACACAGGCCGTACGGGACCCGCGGGTCCATCTCGTCGGGTACGGGCCGTCGGCGAGCACCATCGGCGCCAATCGGGCAGGGCGGGCGGCGGTGCGTGCCATCAGGCACCTGCTGAAGGCCGGCGGGGACGAAGCCGTCGGCCGCGGGGGCGCGCACACCGGCGCTCTGGTGTGACAGCGCCCTTCAGCTGCCGCTCGCTCGTTCGCCATGCGGGCACGCTGTCCCGGATCGTCGGCGGCTGGTTCCGTGACCGGCAGGTCTGCCGGGAGGGGCACCAGGACGGAACGACACGGCTCCACAGCGCGAGGACAGAACACACGAACAGGGGATCGGATGTTCGCTGGAACGCGTGATCGTATGGCCGATCGTTGCTCAACTCACCTGCGGCACCTGATGATTACAGGGCGCAAACAACGGGCTGCAGACCGCGACTGCGCTGTCCCAGAGATGCACCATGTACGAGGAGATACACCTGATGAACGTCCTGACCAACCTGCTTGCCGGACTCGTCCACTTCGTGGGTTGGCTCGTCTGACCTCTGCTCCGCCCCGGCGCCGTCGCTCCCCGTCCCACGGGAGCGGCGGCGCCGTCGCGTGTGCGGTCTCAGCCTCAGCTCCCCGGCCCGGTGAACTCGGGCAGGGCAGCGAACTCGCGTACCACGGTGACCGCCTCCTCGAGCGCGCCGAGGGTGCGGCGGACCCGGGTGAGGGGGTGGTCGGGGAACTCGGCGTCCCACCGCTCATGGTCGGCCGCGTGGAACGGCAGCCCGCCCTGGACGTCAGGAGCGTAGGGGTGGGGCCGGAAGTACTGTGCCGGCCCCGCCTTGGCCGGCACCACCGCTTCCCGCATCCCTGTCATGCCATGTTCGGCCGCCTGGACCTTCACCACCGCGCTGTGCCCGGCGCGCGACACGATAAAGCTTCCTCAGCTTGTCACGGGGTCGAGTTGGGTGTCCCGGCGGACAAGCGCGGCATAGCGGCCGTCCTGCTGGAGCAACTCCTCGTGGCTGCCGCGCTCGGCGGTCCGGCCGCCGTCGAGGACGACGATCTGGTCCGCGTCGCGAACGGTGGAGAGGCGATGGGCGATGGTGATCGTGGTGCGCCCTGCGGACAGTGCGTCGATCGCCTCCTGTACGGCGAATTCGGTACGGGTGTCGAGGGCGCTGGTCGCCTCGTCGAGGATCAGGACGGGCGGATCGCGCAGGATGGTACGGGCGATGGCCAGCCGCTGTTTCTCGCCGCCTGAGAAGCGGTAGCCGCGCTCGCCGACCAGAGTGTCGTAGCCGTCGGGCAGCGAGGCGATGTGGTCGTGGATCTGTGCCGCGCGGGCGGCCGCCTCGATCTCGGCATCTGTCGCGTCCGGCTTGGCGAAGCGCAGGTTCTCGGCGACGGAGGCGTGGAAAAGGTACGTCTCCTGGGAGACCACACCGACGGCCCGGGCGAGCGTGTCGAAGTCCAGTTCGCGTACGTCGACGCCGTCGAGCGTGACCCGGCCGCCGGTGACGTCGTACAGCCGTGGCACCAGATAGCTGAGCGTGGACTTGCCGGAACCGGTGGGTCCGACAACGGCGAGGCTGGCGCCGGCCGGCACGGTGACATCGACACCGCTGAGGGTCGGGCCGCTCTTCTCGTCGTAACTGAAGTCCACATCCTCGAAGCGGATCTCGCCACGGATCTTCTCCAGTTGGACGGGTTCCTCGGGCTCGGTGATGTCCACCCTGAGGTCGAGATACTCGAAGATCCGCTGGAAGAGTGCGAGGGACGTCTGCATCTGCACCCCGGTGGAGAGCAGGCTCACGGCGGGCCGGAAAAGGCCCTGCTGGAGCGAGACGAAGGCGACGAGCGTGCCGATGGAGACAGCGGGTCCGCCGAACTGCAGGGCGAGTCCCGCGGCCCAGTAGATGACGGCGGGCATGGCGGCCATGACGATGCCGATCGTCGACATCCGCCACCGCCCGGCCATGCTGGAGCGCACTTCGAGGTCGACCAGGCGCTCGGACTCGTCGGCGAAGCCCTGGGTGAGGGAGTCCGCCCGGCCCATCGTCCGGCCGAGCAGGATGCCGCTCACGGAGAGGGACTCGGTGACCGCGGCCGCCATGGCGGCCATCTGCTTCTGGCGCTGGGTGGTGATCTTCTTGCGCTCGCGGCCGACCCGGCGGCTGATCCAGACGAAGACCGGCAGCAGGAGGAGCGAGACGAGAGTGAGCCGCCAGTCGAGCGCCAGCATGGCGACGACCGTGGCGATGACCGCCGTCAGGTTGGAGACCAGCGAGGTGGCGGTGGACGTGACCGTGGCCTGCATGCCGCCGATGTCATTGGCGATACGGGACTGCACCTCGCCGGTGCGGGTCTTCGTGAAGAAGGCGAGCGGCATCCTCTGCAGCTGGGCGTAGACGGACGTGCGCAGGTCATGCATGACGCGCTGGCCGACGGTGGTGGAGATCAGGGTCTGCAGGACGCCGAAGACGCTGTTCATCACGGCGGTGAGAATCATGCCGAGGGCGAGCAGCGAGAGCAGTCCCGTCCGCCCCTGGGGGATGGCCGTGTCGAGGATCTCGCGGAGCAGGAACGGCGAGGCGACCGACACCAGCGACGAGGCGCCGACGAGCAGTCCGACCAGCACGAGCCGGCCGCGGTACGGGTGGAAGAGGCGGAGGATGCGACGCAGCTCGGTGGGCGGCCGCACGCCGTCCCTGGGCGGGGGTGTCCACGTGGGTTCGTCGGGTTTCATGGGCTCCTTCGACAGGCGTGGCGGAGAGAGACCGCCGCAGGCGGCAGTCCGACCTCTGAGAGCATAGCTCATTGTTACCTATCCTCACAATGAATGTCGTCCTGATACTGTTCCCTCCATGGACTCCCCCGACTCCGACGGCCTGCTGGCCGAGCAGCTGCTGCGGCTCACCCGCCGGCTCCAGCGCATCCAGAGCCGCCAGCTGGAGCCGATCGGCATCACGCCGGCCCAGTTCCGGCTGCTCCGCACGGTCGCCCACTACGACGGGCCGCCCCGGATGGCGGATCTCGCGCAGCGCCTGGATGTCGTGCCGCGCGCCGTGACCAGTCTGGTCGACGCGTTGGAGGCGAGCGGCCGGGTGCGCCGCACCCCGGACCCGGACAGCCGCCGGGTGGTCCGGATCGAGATCACCGACGAGGGCCGCGCCACGCTGCGCTCGCTGCGCGACGCGCGGAGGGCGGCCGCGGAGGAGATCCTGGCTCCCTTGACCGTCGATCAGCGCGAGGTGCTGGGCGGGCTGCTGTCCGCTCTGGTCGCGGGAATGCCGGAGCGTCGCTGCTGAGGCTCCGCCTTCGGATGGTGCCGGGTGCCGGGGCGAGTCGGCGCAGCCCCGTGCCGGGCCGGTTCGCCGGGCGGCCTCGAGGCCTTGCACCGATCATGAGCTGTGAGACCGACCGGCGCATGGGAGGCGGCGTCGCGGGGCTGGGCACGCACACCTGCCGCGTTGTCGTCAATCACCATGGCTCCGCCATGCCTCAATCCTCCGCCTTGCAACTGCACGCACCCAGCCCCGCTCCCTCTCCCACCCCCCATGCGCCGGTCGGTCTGAATCTTCGCTGTAGAAAGGTGGGAGTACCGCACCGACCCACCGAGGGGGCCATCGCCATGCCGCTGCTGGAGCCGAAGCCGGAAGTCCTCCGCCCGGGTGCGGCACGCACCCCGTCCCCCGACCGGGTCCCCGACGTGCGGGCCACGGGCACGCCCGAGCCGCTCCGCGGCGAACTGACCGCGCTGCTCGGACCGGAGAAGGTGTTGTGGACCGTCTCCGACCTGGTGAAATACGCCTCGGACGCCAGCCCCTACCGGTTCGTCCCGCAAGTCGTCGTCGTCCCGGAGGACATCGACGACATCTCGGCGATCCTGTCGTATGCGCACGGCAAAGGCCGCGAAGTCGTCTTCCGGGCCGCGGGCACCAGTCTGAACGGCCAGGCGCAGGGCGAGGACATTCTCGTCGACGTCCGGCACCACTGGGCGGGCATCGAGGTGCTGGACGACGGTGCGCGGGCCCGGATCCGCCCCGGGACCACAGTCATGCGTGCCAATGCCACCCTCGCCCGGTACGGCAGGCTGCTGGGTCCCGACCCGGCCAGCGCCATCGCGTGCACGATCGGCGGGGTCGTTGCCAACAACGCCTCCGGAATGACCGCGGGCACCACCCGCAATTCGTACCGGACCGTCGCCTCGCTCACCTTTGTGCTGCCGAGCGGCACGGTCGTCGACACGGCCGATCCGGCGGCGGACGAACTGCTCGCCCACGCCGAACCACAGCTGTGCGAGGGGCTGCTGGCCCTGAAGGCGGAGATCGAGGCGGACGCGGAACTGACCGCCCGGATCCGCGCCAAGTACGAGATCAAGAACACCAACGGCTACCGGCTCGACGCGTTCCTGGACGGCTCGACCCCCGTACAGATCCTGCGCGGACTGATGGTCGGCTCGGAGGGCACCTTCGGTTTCATCTCCGAGGTCGTCTTCGACACGCTGCCGCTGGACCGGAAGGTCTCCAGCGCCCTGCTCTTCTTCCCCTCGCTGACCGCCGCCGCCGCTGCCGTGCCCCGCTTCAACGAGGCGGGGGCGATCGCCGTAGAGCTGATGGACGGCAACACGCTGCGGGCGTCGGTGAGCGTCCGCGGCGTGCCCGCGGACTGGGCCGAGCTGCCGAAGGAGACGGCGGCGCTGCTGGTGGAGTTCCGGGCTCCGGACGAGCCGGGGCAGGAGGCGTACGAGCGGGCGGCGGCCGCGGTCGTCGAGGGGCTGGACCTTGTCGCGCCGGTCGCCTCGGTGACCAATGAGTTCACCCGCGAGGCCAAGGTCATCTCGGGTTACTGGAAGGCCCGGAAGGCGTTCGTCACCGCGGTCGGCGGCTCCCGCCCGTCCGGTACGACTCTGATCACGGAGGACTTCGCGGTCCCGCCGTCGCTGCTCGCCGACGCCTGCGAATCCCTCCTCCGGCTCCAGGCGGAGCACGGCTTCGACGCCGCCGTCGCGGGCCATGCCGCGCACGGCAATCTGCACTTCCTGCTCGCGTTCGATGCGGCGAAGTCGTCCGATGTCGACCGGTACGCCGCGTTCATGGACGACTTCTGCCGGCTGACCGTGGAGCGCTTCGACGGCTCGCTCAAGGCGGAGCATGCCACCGGTCGCAATATCGCGCCCTTCCTGGAACTGGAGTGGGGCCCGAAGGCGACCGAGCTGATGTGGCGTACGAAGCAGGTCATCGACCCCGACGGGGTGCTCGCGCCGCGGATCGTCCTCGACCGTGACCCGAAGGCCCATCTGCGCGGGCTGAAGACCATTCCCGAGGTCGAGCTGATCGCCGACCCGTGCATCGAGTGCGGGTTCTGCGAACCCACCTGTCCCAGTCACGACCTCACCACCAGCCCGCGTCAACGGATCGTGCTGCGACGGGAGATGATGCGCCAGCCCGGCGGTTCGCCGGTGGAGACCGGGCTCCTCGACGCGTACGGGTACGACGCCGTTGACACCTGCGCCGGTGACTCCACCTGCAAACTCGCCTGCCCGGTCGGCATCGACACCGGCGCCATGATGAAGGACTTCCGCCACCAGCGGCACTCACCGCGCGAGGAACGGATCGCGGCACTCACCGCGAGGAACTTCAAGGCGGTGGAGGCCTCGGCGCGGCTCGCGATCGCCGCGGCCGACAAGATCGGCGACCGGCTGCTGGAAACCGTCACCGGGCTCGCCCGCAAGGCCGTACGTCCCGATCTGGTGCCCGAGTGGCTGCCCGAGATCCCCGGCGCGGCGCCCCGCAAGCTGCCCCGCACCTCGCGGGTCGGGGCGAGCGCCGTCTACTACCCGGCGTGCGTGAACCGTATCTTCGGCGGTCCGGAAGGCCACCGTGGCCCGTCGCTTCCGCAGGCCGTCGTCGCCGTCTCGGCCCGCGCCGGAAAGCCGGTATGGATCCCGGAGGACGTCGCGGGGACCTGCTGCTCGACGATCTGGCATTCCAAGGGCTACGACGAGGGAACCGCCGTGATGGCCAACCGCATCGTGGAGGCCGCCTGGGGCTGGACAGCGGGCGGAAGGCTGCCCCTGGTCGTCGACGCCTCGTCGTGCACGCTGGGCATCGCCCATGAGGTGGTGCCCTATCTCACCGAGGACAACCGGGAGTTGCACCGGGAACTGACAGTCGTCGACTCCCTCGTCTGGGCGGCCGACGAGTTGCTGCCGAAACTGACGATCCTGCGGAAGACCGGCTCGGCGGTGCTGCACCCGACGTGCTCCATGCAGCATCTCGGCGACGTGGAGCAGTTGCGTACAGTCGCCGAGGCGTGTGCGGAGGAGGTCGTCGTACCGGACGACGCCGGGTGCTGCGCGTTCGCGGGCGACCGCGGGATGCTGCACAAGGAGCTGACCGCGTCGGCCACGGCGAAGGAGGCGGCCGAGGTCAACTCCCGTGAGTACGACGCCTATCTCTCCGCGAACCGGATGTGCGAAATCGGCATGGACCGGGCCACGGGGCGCGCGTACCACTCGGTCCTGATGGAACTGGAGCGGGCGACGCGCCCCTGACACGCCTCTCGCACGACTGCGTACACAACCGGCCGCCGGGTCCGGCCACATCCGCCGGGCCCGGTGGTCGGCGTCCTCCTGGACACCCGGTGAGTCGCGTACAAAAGTCCATGGTTTCGGTTTCGAGAGTCCAAACCCTCCCCTTGCGTATCAGCAGTCTCAACTATCAAGGTCATGACCGAGGTTCAGAGCAAAAGCCGCGCACGTCAGACCCCTCTCCTGGAGGATCGATGAACGACGCAGCACAGCAGAACCACGGTACGGAGGACGGTGACGACGGCTCGATGAGCCGTCGTTCGGTCCTGTGGACGACCGCCGCCGGCGTGGCCGGTGCCGGGCTCGGACTGGGCGGTCTCGGCAGCGGCACCGCATCCGCCGCCACCCCCCTCGGCCCCGATTCCGCCGCCGGTGGCCAGGCACAGACGGCCACGCCGCAGCGCCAGGGCGCCACCATGGTGGGAGTTCCGTTCGAAGGGCGTTCCACCGTCCGGGTCGGCCTGGTCGGCCTCGGCAACCGCGGCGGGAGCATGATCGATCTCTATCTCGCCGTCCCCGGAGTACAGGTCGTCGCCGTGTGCGACCCGGTCAAGGAGAAGGCCCGGCGGGCCGCCGCGAAGGTGACCGCCGCCGGTCAGCCGGCGCCCGCCGTCTACACCAACGGCGAGAACGACTACGAGAATCTCTGCAAGCGCGGGGACATCGACTTCGTCCATGTGGCGACTCCCTGGGACTTCCACTTCGAGATGGCGAAGACCGCCATGCTCCACGGCAAGCATGTCGGGGTGGAGTGTCCGATCGCGCTCCAGCTCGATCAGCTCTGGGAGCTGGTCAATCTCTCCGAGCGCACCAGACGGCACTGCATGCAGTTGGAGAACTGCTGCTACGGGCGGAACGAGATGCGGGTCCTCCGCATGGCGCACGCCGGTCTCTTCGGCGACCTGCTGCACGGTGCGGGCGCGTACAACCACGATCTGCGCGGCCTGATGTTCGATCCGGACTACTACGAGGGGCCGTGGCGCCGGCTGTGGCACACCCGGCTGCGCGGCGACCTCTACCCCAACCACGGGTTCGGTCCGGTCGCCAACTACATGGACCTCAACCGCGGGGACCGTGCGGTGAGCATCACCAGCGTCGGTTCGCCGTCCCTGGGGCTCGCCGAGTACCGGAAGAAGCACATGCCGGCAGGTGACCCGAGCTGGAAGGAGACCTATATCGAGAGCGACCGCACGATCAGTCTCGTCCAGACCGCCAAGGGACGGGTCATCCGGCTGGAGCACGACGTGTCCACACCGCATCCGTACTCGCGGATCAACAGCCTCGGCGGCACGAAGGGGCTCTTCGAGGACTATCCGGCCCGCATCTATATCGAGCCCGACCACACCGACGACACCTGGGGCGACTTCGGCACGTACGCCGACTGGGACCACTGGCTGTGGAAGGAACACGCCAACCCGCCCGGCGGGCACGGCGGAATGGACTACATGCTGGTGTTCCGGCTGATGCAGTGCATGCGTCTGGGGCTCGTTCCCGACTTCGATGTGTACGACGCGGCGACCTGGACGTCTCCCGTACCGCTCAGCCACCTCTCCATCAAGGCGAAGGGCGCGCCGCAGCAGATCCCGGACTTCACCCGCGGCGAGTGGAAGAACGCCCGTCCCGGCATGGACTCGGAGAAGCCCGCGAAGGCCTGACGGTCTGCACGACGCTGCGGGGCCCGGCCGTTGCGGCCGGGCCCCGCAGCGCGACCTCCCACGGCCCGCTCGGTGACCTTGGCGCGAAATACGCATTCCGTGGAGAAAACCCTTTGCTTCGACCGGGGCCCCCGGGTGAACCTTGCACGGTTTGAGTCAGTCACCGAACAACAACCGATCCTCAGAACCATGGGACGTCATGCACATTCGCGATCTTCCCTACTCGGATCCTGGCGATCCCGATGTCCGGTCAGGCCCACGCTTCCTGCTCTGGATCGGCCGCAACCAGATCCGCGGACAGCTCACGTCCATGGCCTGGGGCCTGCTGCACCAGTGCTCCGTCGCCGGGCTGCCGCTGGCCGTCGGCTTCGCCGTGCAGGCCGTCGTCGACCGTTCCGGCAGCCGGCTCGCGCTGGCCGGCGGACTGATCGCCGTCCTCGGTGTGCTGATCGCGGTCGGCGACACCATGCTCCACCGGACCGCCGTCACCAACTGGATCACCGCCGCCGCCCGCGTCCAGCAGCTACTGGCCCGCAAGACCGCCGAACTCGGGTCCGCACTGACCCGCCGGGTCGCCGCGGGCGAGGTCGTCGCGGTGTCCACCGGCGACGTAGAGAAGATCGGCTGGTTCGTCGAGGCACTCTCCCGCTTCGCCGCTGCCGCCGTCGCTCTCGTGCTGATCTGTGTCGGACTCGTCCTCTATCTGCCGTCGCTGGGGGCGCTGGTGGCACTCGCCATGCCGCTCCTGGCACTGGCCGTGCTGCCGCTGCTCCCCCGCGCCACCCGACGCGCGGACCTTCAGCGCGAGAAGGCCGGTAAGGCCACCGAACTGGCGTCGGACACCGTGGCCGGGCTGCGGGTGCTGCGCGGGATCGGCGGCGAGGAGCTGTTCCTCGGCCGCTACCGGCGTGCCTCGCAGGAGGTCCGCAGGGCAGCCGTCCGCAGCGCGCAGATGTGGTCGCTGATCTCGGCGATCCAGGTGCTGCTGCCGGGCGTGCTGCTCATCTCGCTGGTCGTGTACGGGGCGACGCTGGCCCGCGAGGGCCGGATCGAGGTCGGCCAGCTGGTCACGGTGTACAGCGCTGCGACGCTGATGTTGTTCCCGCTGCGGCACGTCGAGGAGATCGCGATGGCGTACTCCTTCTCACGGCCGTCCGCCAAGCGGGCCGTGCGGGTGCTGTCGCTGCACCGCACCGCCGAGCCGTCGACCGTTGACGTGGTGCCTTCCGGTGATCTGTACGACCCGATCACCGGGCTGATGGCTTCTGCGGGCAGGTTCACCGCGGTGGTCTGCGGCGACCCGGACGAGGCCGGCCGACTGGCCGAACGGCTCGGCGGGCACGCCGAGCCGCCCGCGGAGCAGGACACGACGGACGATGCCCCCGAGGGCACGTCGTCGCCGGAGAAGAACCCGTCCGTCCTGCTCGGTGGCGTACCGCTGGACGAGCTGCCGCTGGCGGCGGCCAGGACCGCGGTGCTGGTCCAGGACAAGGACCCGGTGCTGCTCTCCGGGACGCTCCGGGAGCTCCTGGACGTGCCGTCGTCCGGCCAGGTGACCGCTGAGCAGGCGCTTGCCGCCGCCCAGTGCGATGACGTGCTCGACGCGCTGGCACAGGCCTCGGTGACCAGGGACGGCGATCCGATGACGACCCGGATCACCGAGCGCGGCCGGTCGCTGTCCGGTGGCCAGCGGCAGCGGCTCGCTCTGGCCCGCTCCCTGGTCACCGATCCGGAGGCACTGGTTCTCGACGAGCCGACGTCTGCCGTCGACTCGCACACCGAGGCCCGGGTCGCCGCCGGTATCAAGGCGCTGCGCCAGGGTCGTACGACCGTCGCGTTCGCCTCGTCGCCGCTGCTGCTGGACCTCGCGGACCGGGTGGTGCTGGTGCACCGGGGCACCGTGACAGCGGTCGGCACGCACCGCGAACTGCTGCACACCGAACCGCGGTACCGGGCGGTCGTCACCCGGGAGACCGACGACGAGATCGCGGCACTGACCGCACCGGACGAGATCGACGGGATCAGCGAAGTCACCGGGATCAAGGCGATCGAAGAGATCGAAGGAATCGAGGAGAGGGCATGATCGGCGTCGCACAACCGACGTACGACCCGGCCGCCCCGGAGTCGGCGACAACGCTGCCGGTCGGCACCCCCACCACCGTACGCAGCTATGTACGGGACCTGATGCGGCGCCACCGCAAGCCGTTCGTGGTACTCATCTCGGTCAACGCCGTCGCGGTGATCGCCTCGATCGTCGGGCCGTATCTGCTGGGCGGACTGGTCGAGGACCTGTCGAACGGGGTCGCCGACCTCCATCTGGAGCGCACCGCCGCGGTGTTCGGGCTCGCACTGCTCGTACAGACCGTGTTCACCCGGATGATGCGGCTGCGCAGCGCGATGCTCGGCGAGGAGATGCTGGCCGATCTGCGCGAGGACTTCCTCGTGCGGTCGGTCGGGCTGCCACCGGGCGTGCTGGAGCGGGCCGGGACCGGTGATCTGCTCTCCAGGATCACCACCGACATCGACCGGCTGGCCAACGCAATGCGGGAGGCCGTGCCGCAGCTGGCGATCGGTGTGGTGTGGGCGGGGCTGCTGCTCGGTGCGCTCACCGTGACCGCTCCCCCGCTGGCACTCTCCGTACTGATCGCGCTGCCGGTGCTGATCCTCGGCTGCCGCTGGTACTTCCGCCGGGCGCCGTCCGCGTACCGCTCGGAGGCCGCCGGGTACGCGGCGGTCGCGGCGATGCTGGCGGAGACCGTGGACGCCGGACGGACGGTGGAGGCGCACCGTCTCGGCGCGCGCCGGGTGGCGCTGTCGGACCGGCGGATCAAGGAGTGGACGGCATGGGAGCAGTACACGCTGTTCCTGCGTTCGGTGCTCTTCCCCGTCATCAACGTCACGTACGTGACGATCCTCGGCGCGGTGCTGATGCTCGGCGGCTGGTTCGTCATCGAGGGATGGCTCACCGTCGGACAGCTGACGACGGGTGCGCTGCTGGCGCAGATGATGGTCGACCCGATCGGTCTGATCCTTCGCTGGTACGACGAGCTGCAGGTCGCTCAGGTGTCGCTGGCCCGGCTGGTGGGTGTCCGGGACATCGAACCCGACGCGGGCGACGCGGAGGTGGTACCGGACGGCCGGGACGTACGCGCCGAGGAGGTGCGATTCGGCTACCGCGCCGGGCTGGATGTCCTGCACCGGGTGTCTTTGGACGTCGCGCCGGGTACGCGCCTGGCGCTGGTCGGCCCGTCCGGGGCCGGAAAGTCCACGCTGGGCCGGCTGCTTGCCGGGATCTACGCGCCACGCACAGGTGAAGTGACCCTCGGTGGTGCGGAGTTGTCGCAGATGAAGGCGGAGCAGGTACGTACGCATGTGGCGCTGGTCAACCAGGAGCACCATGTGTTCGTGGGTTCGTTGCGGGACAACCTCCTGCTGGCCCGTGCGGGTGCCGGGGACGCCGAGCTGTGGGCGTCGCTCGCGGCGGTCGACGCGGACGGCTGGGCGCGGGCGCTGAAGGAGGGGCTGGACTCCGAGGTCGGCTCCGGCGGTCTGGCGCTGACACCCGCTCAGGCCCAGCAGATCGCCCTGGCCCGGCTGGTCCTGGCCGATCCGCACACGTTGGTGCTGGACGAGGCAACGTCCTTGCTGGACCCGCGGGCCGCCCGGCATCTGGAGCGGTCGCTGGCCCGGGTGCTGGACGGACGTACGGTCGTGGCGATCGCCCACCGGCTGCACACCGCGCACGACGCGGATGTGATCGCGGTCGTCGAGAGCGGCCGGATCAGTGAGCTGGGCAGCCATGACGAGCTGGTGGCGGCGGACGGTGCCTATGCGGCGCTGTGGCGGTCCTGGCACGGCTGAGGAGGGAGCGGCCACCGGTCGGTGCCAAGCAAGGAGTGCGCGACGCGCACAACGTCGCCGTCATCGCGACCGACCTTGAACACCCCGACTACGAGGAGACGACCGGGGCCGCCTCTGGGTCGCGGCCATGGACGACGGGGTGCACTGCTACGCCCTGGACGGGACCCTCCTCGGCCGCATCCTGGTGCCCAACACGGTCTCCAATATCCGCTGCGGCGGGGTCACGGCGGCACCGAGGGCGGCTTGAACCGCCTCGGCGCAGTGATCGGGTTCTCGGTCCCAGCCGTTTCAGTACGGGTGCCTGTCGGGCTTGTTCGCCCATGCCTCGTAGGAAGTGGCCCCCAGCTCGGGAAGGAGCTGTTCGAGAGTGATGCTCCGCCGGTCCGGGGGTTTCTCGAAGTCGTCGTACTGAAAGACGTCGTCGAAGCCGATCTCCTGCGTCGCCTTCCAGTCGCAGCTGTAGTAGACGGTGCCGATCCGGGACCAGTAGATGGCACTCATGCACATCGGACACGGAGCGCCACTGGTGTAGATCGTGCACCCCAGCAGCATACGAGCGCGTTCGGGAACGATATCGGGGGAACCCTCGGGGCGAGGCACCAGCTTCAGGGTGTACGCGTCCTGGTACTCCTCGGAGATGGTGGGCGCCTCCGGGTTGAGCAGCTGAACACAGCGGCTGGTTCCGCTTCGGCCAGGGAACGGAGGAAGGGGTTCCGCCCAACTGGAAGCAGGCCATGTCCGTGGTACTGGCTCTGTATCCCACGGTGATGATCCTGAACCTGACGGTCGGCGGCTGGCTCAGTCGCCTAGGAATGGCCGGGTATCTCGCTCTGTTCATCAGCAACGTACTGAGTGTCAGCGTGCTGACCTGGTTGCTGATGCCACTGGTCAATCGAGTGTTCGCCTTCTGGCTGCTGCCGAGCCGGGCCAGATCCGTCGGTGTCCACGTGGCGGGCGCCGTGATCGTTGCGGTGTGCTGGGCAGTGCTCATCACCGCCTTCGGCCTGACCACCAGTTAGAAAGCTCAGCCGCAGAACGCAGAGCATGGATGATACCGACCGCCTCGTGTCGATGCCGTCTCCAAGGGAGCAATCTCCGGACCGCGGGCTTTCGGGGGCGGCCGGTGGACTGGGAATCTCCCCTCTTGCGTGTGTGCCGGCACTCCGCTCAGATCTTCAGGTTCATCCGCAGCCGTCGCTTGTGCAAGTCCGGAAGTGCCTGGTGCGCGAACGAATCCGCGGACTCCGCATTGCGGTACGGGCGACGCCCATGACCGCACACCTGCCGACGGGACTCCACGGGGGCAGTACTGTGTCACGCTGCCCGGCGTCGGCCGCAGGGCCGCTAACGTCGTGTCGGGTTGGGCCTTCGGCGCCTCGTTCCAGCGGTAGATGCCGGATGGAACCTCAAGACGACCGGGTTGCGACCGTGTCGCTGTAGGAGACCGTCGTGCCTCCCACGAACGGCAGCAGCCGGTCGGCCTCCTGTTCCAGGGCCGCCCGATCGGTTGCGCAGAGCGGCCGGAACGGGGTGAGCCGCAGCGTCCCGGTGCCGAGGGACCACGTTCCGTGCACCCGGCCGTCCACCAGGAAGGTGGGCCGTACCTGCGCCTGGCCGGGCATCACGCGTTTGCGGTCCTCGTCGCTGATGACGCGGGTCCGGTCGGCGTGACCGAGCAGGGCGTTATCGAATGCGGGCAGCAACCGCACGGGGGCGGGGGTCTCGGGGTCAGGCAGCTCCGCGTCAGCCAGATCGATCAGTTCCCTGCCATCGGGGCCGCAGTAGCGGCGCAGTTCGGCGTGCATGTCCGCGACGACCTCGCCCAGGCGGGTCAGTCCGCACCAGGCCTGGACGTCCTTCACCCCGGCCGGGCCGAAGGCAGCCAGATAGCGGCGGATCAGCTCCTTCGCCGAATCCTTGACGCCGGTCGCCGTCGCTGCGGTAGCCATCGGCTGTCTCAGCCACGCCTCGGCGGGCGTGACGGAGACCGCCGAGCGGTTTCCCCAGGAGCCCCAGGCACCGGTGGCAGCAGCGTGGACAAGAGGAGTGCGCAGTTCAACCTCCCCGGCCAGGATCCGCCCGTCGCGTCCCGGGTGGCGTTCGGCCAGTCTCCGGGCCAGCTCCTTGCGGGACAGCGTCCCGCCCCCGAGCAGGTCGAGTCCCTCGGCCACCAAGGACTCCGCGTCCAGGCCTGTGCTGTTCCGGGTGAAGTGGGGTGAGCCAGCGGTGCGGTCGAGCACGGGCTGCAGCAGCGGCCGCAGCCGACGGAAGTCGTCGGCTGCAGCGAGGTGCTGGGTGCTGCGGAGCAGGCCGGAGCGGACCACCTGCCGGTCCTCCAGCAGTGCGGTGAGCTCGGATTGCGTGAAGCCGTGGATCCTGCTCCACAGTCCGACGTAGGCCCAGTTGGGCTCCTGTGCCTGCAGTGCGACCAGTCGCCCGATCACCTCCACCGGAGTGCGATCGGTGCGCGCCAGCAGGAACTGCCGGTCCATCAGCGCCCGGTTCAGGGCCCGGAGGGAGAGGGTGGTCACGACAGCCGCACCGAGACATTGCCCCGGTAGGAACCCTGAAGCAGCGAGAGGAACGCCCGCGGCACGTCCTCGATCCCGCCCTCTACTACCGTCTGCGGGTAGATGAAGCGGCCCTCGCCCAGCCACGTGCTGAAGTGCTCCCTCCAGGCCGCGATCTGATCGGGTGTGTGGTAGCAGGAGAACGGCAGCAGCTCGATGCCCTGTGCCTCGGCCGCCGCGCGGTCGGGCTTCGGGAAGCGCTCGGCCGCGTCGCCGAGCTGGCTCGACAGTGAGCCGCACAGGGCGAAGCGCGCCCCAGGCCGGGCCGCCTGCAGTGCGGCTTCGTACTGCTCGCCGCCCACGACGTCGAAGAACACGGAGATGCCATCGGGTGCGAGCTCCCCCAGCCGGTCGGCTGCGGAGCCGTCGTGGTAGTCGAACGCGGCGTCGTAGCCGAGCTCGTTGACGAGGTAGTCGACCTTCGCCGGGCTTCCGGCGCTGCCGATCACCCGCGCCGCGCCGAGACACCTGGCGATCTGCCCGGCCAGCGAGCCGACCCCGCCCGCCGCACCGGAGACGAACACCACGTCGCCCGCGCCGACGGCCGCCACCTCGGCCATCCCGTAGTAGGCGGTCGGCCCCTGGCCGAGGTGGTAGCCGGGGTCGGCGAAGAGCTCGCGGTCGAGCTTGAGGTAGCCGGCTGCCGGACCTGCCGAGTACTCGCTCCAACCGGCCATCGACTGGACCATGTCGCCGACCGCGAGCTCGGGGCTGTCGGACCGGACCACCGTGCCGGTGGCGGCCACTCCTACCCGCCGGCCCGGCTGCCAGGCCGGCACCGGGATGGTGCAGTCGGCCCGCATCAGCTCCAGGTAGGTCGCGGCGAGTCCCACCTGGTCGGTGCGCACCAGGACCTCGCCGTCCACCTCGGCCTTGGCGACGGTGAAGTGGTCGAGCGTCGGGACGCCGGTGATCTGCGCGGCCAGTTGGATCTCACGGGTGATCATTTCTTCGTCCTCACATCGGTCCGGTACGGCCTTCGAGATCGACCCTAAGGAAGCTTCCGGCCAATTTCTGACCGGAACCCAGGGCAGTATTCCGGCATGGCGAACACCAGCTCACGGACCCTCAAACTGCTCTCTCTGCTGCAGACCCACCGCCACTGGCCCGGCCTGGAACTGGCCGACCGGCTCGGAGTCTCCGAGCGGACCCTGCGCCGCGACGTCGACCGCCTGCGCGAGCTCGGCTACCCGGTCAGCGCGGCCCGGGGCACAGACGGCGGCTACCAGCTTGCGCCCGGCGCTGTCCTGCCCCCGCTGCTGCTGGACGACGAGGAGGCGGTGGCACTCGCGGTGGGCATCGGCGACGCGGCACAGAGCGGGATCGCGGGGATGGAGGATGCGTCCCTGCGCGCACTCACCAAGGTGGTGCGGGTCCTGCCGCCCCGGCTCAGGGCCAGGGTGGACGCCCTGCGCGCGATGACCGTCTCCGCGGCCGCGTCCGGGCCGGTCGTCGGAGCAGGGGTGCTCACCGCGGTCGCCCAGGCATGCCGGGACGAGGAGCGGCTGCGGTTCGGCTACACATCCAGGGGCTACGCGCCCACCGAGCGCGAGGTCGAACCGCACCGCGTCGTCGCCCTCGGCGGGCGCTGGTACCTGGTCGCCTACGACCTGGACCGCCACGACTGGCGCAGTTTCCGCCTCGACCGGCTGACCGGGCCGACGGCGACCGGCGCCCGCTTCCGGCCCCGCCTGCTCCCGGCCGAGGACGCCGTGGCCTTCGTCCAGGCGGCGAGCAGGGCCCCGGCTCCGTACACGGTCGAGGCCCTCGTCCACGCGCCATCCGCACGGGTGCGGCAGGTGGTCGGCCAGTGGGGCACGATCGAGCCGCTCGACCGGGACAGCTGCCGGCTCACCATGACCTCGACCTCCCTCGACTGGCCGACCCAGGCACTGGGCAACGTGGGCGTCGAGTTCGAGGTCCTGGGGCCGCCGGAGTTCGCCGCGCACGTCCAGGAGTGGGGGGCCCGCTTCCTCCGGGCCACCCGCGCGCCCGAGTGACCTTGAGCGGTCGTTGAGCCGGATCGCGCGGGCGGTATTGGCCAGCGGCGCGAAGCGATGACGTTGGTCGCGCCGCACCGGGCCGGGCAAGGACGGATTCGACCAGGAGCCGGTCGGCGACGACGGTGTCATGTACCGGTTCGGCCACCAGGTCGGTGAAGGACCTGCCCCCGCGCCCGGCCCACCGGACTTTTTTGTCGGAGAGGGTCCTGGGGCGGCGGTGAGGTCGTGTCCGGCGAGGGCACCGGGCCGAAGCACGAGGCGGACCGGAGCAGGTTATCGCCGTAGACGGTGGTGATGGCGCTGGGTGGAGCCGATGCTGCGCGGCCTGGTCGACGGGAACGGCCCGGGGGCGGCCGGGGAGATCGTTCCGGCTCAGCGTCCGGTGCAGCGCGACTCTGCCTGATCGACCGTTCCCCATCCCGGCCGTCGGTCCCGGCTTGTCGGTACCGGCCATCGGTACCGACGGTCATATGAAGTTCAGCGCAGCCGCCCCGCCCAGTCCCCCGAGCACCATGAACGCCGGCATCAGCACCTTCAGCTCCACCCAGCTGCCGGCCCGGAACCGCATGCCCTTCGGCGGCCCGATCGGGTACCAGCGCTTGCGGCCCAGCGGAATGGGCCACAGGATCGGGCAGCCGGAGACGGTCAGCGCGTCGCCGATGTCATGGACGAGTGCGCCGAGGACGATCGGCAGCCCGAGCCAGAGGTACTCCTGACCGGGGGCACTGAAGAGCCAGTCCGAGCCGTTGCCCGGCTTGTCGAGGACGCCGGCCAGTATCCAGGCGCTGGTCGCGCCGAGCAGCCACACCAGGACGTCGCTGGACATCCGGGCGGCCCGCCACAGCAGTCCTTCGACGGCGAGCACGAGGTGGACGAAGAGGATGGCGAGGACCGCCCACCGGCCACCGGTGATCGCTGCGGCGGAGGCTCCGGCGCCGATCAGCACCGCCCAGAGCCAGGTGTGCGTCAGAGTCCGGTGACCGCCGTTGCGGCGCGGGTCGCCGGAGCCCCTGGTCGCCTTGTAGACAGCGTGCGAGAGCTTGTCGACGATCTCGCAGAGTCCGCGGGAGACCGGTCCGAAGGCGCGCGAGATGGTCGCGGACTTGTGGTCGAGGTCCGGGGCGAGCGCGGCGCCCGCGGTGATCAGTGCGCCGACGACCAGGACGGGCCACGGCATCGTATGGCCCGCGGCTGCCGCCGCCGCGCCCACCCCCAGCCAGGCCGCCGCCCCGGACAGCGAGTGTGCCGGTCCCATCATGGTTCTTCTGCCCCCAAATTCTGTCCGGCCGCCATCGCCGTTGCGACGCGGCCGAGTTGAGTGGGCAGCGTACCTTCCGTGATCTTCGTACGGGCGTCCGGTTCCCTCATCCGGGCGGAAGCCAGGCAAGATGGGGGCGTGACCCTTATCGATCAGCTGCCCCCGACCGACGACCCGGACGCCCTCTTCGAGGCCTTCTCGTCATGGACCGAGACCCAGGGCATCACCCTCTACCCTGCTCAGGAGGAGGCGCTGATCGAGGTGGTCTCCGGGGCGAACGTGATCCTTTCCACCCCCACGGGCTCCGGAAAGAGCCTGGTAGCGGCGGGTGCGCACTTCACTGCTCTGGCCCAGGACAAGGTCACCTTCTACACCGCCCCGATCAAGGCGCTGGTCTCGGAGAAGTTCTTCGACCTGTGCAAACTGTTCGGTACGGAGAACGTCGGCATGCTCACCGGCGACGCCTCCGTCAACGCGGACGCCCCGGTGATCTGCTGCACCGCCGAGGTGCTGGCGTCCATCGCGCTGCGCGACGGGAAGTACGCCGACATCGGCCAGGTCGTGATGGACGAGTTCCACTTCTATGCGGAACAGGACCGCGGCTGGGCCTGGCAGATCCCGCTGCTGGAGCTGCCGCAGGCCCAGTTCATCCTGATGTCGGCCACGCTCGGTGACGTCAAGATGTTCGAGCAGGACCTGACCCGGCGCACCGGCCGCCCCACCTCCGTGATCCGCTCGGCGACCCGGCCGGTCCCGCTCAGCTACGAGTACCGGCTGACCCCGATCACCGAGACGCTCACCGAACTCCTGGACACCCGACAGTCGCCGGTCTACATCGTGCACTTCACGCAGGCCGCGGCCGTCGAGCGGGCGCAGTCGCTGATGAGTATCAACATGTGCACCAAGGAGGAGAAGGAGAAGATCGCCGATCTGATCGGCAACTTCCGCTTCACCACGAAGTTCGGCCAGAACCTCTCCCGCTATGTGCGTCACGGCATCGGGGTGCATCACGCGGGCATGCTCCCGAAGTACCGCCGCCTGGTGGAGAAGCTCGCCCAGGCGGGTCTGCTGAAGGTGATCTGCGGTACGGACACGCTCGGCGTCGGCGTCAACGTCCCCATCCGTACTGTGCTGTTCACGGCACTCACCAAGTACGACGGCACTCGGGTCCGTACGTTGCGCGCCCGTGAGTTCCACCAGATCGCCGGCCGCGCGGGCCGGGCCGGCTTCGACACGGCGGGCTTCGTCGTCGCGCAGGCGCCCGAGCATGTCATCGAGAACGAGAAGGCCGTCAAGAAGGCGGGCGACGACCCCAAGAAGAAGCGCAAGGTGGTCCGCAAGAAGGCCCCCGAGGGATTTGTCGCCTGGTCGGAGACCACGTTCGACAAGCTGATCCAGTCCGACCCGGAGCCGCTGACCTCCCGCTTCCGGGTCACGCACACGATGCTGCTGTCCGTGATCGCCCGCCCCGGCAACGCCTTCGAGGCGATGCGGCGGCTGCTGGAGGACAACCACGAGCCGCGCCGCGCGCAGCTGCGCCACATCCGCCGGGCCATCGCGATCTACCGCTCCCTGCTGGACGGCGGCGTCGTGGAACAGCTCGACAAGCCGGACGCGGAGGGGCGCATCGTGCGGCTCACCGTCGATCTCCAGCAGGACTTCGCGCTCAGTCAGCCGCTGTCCACGTTCGCGCTGGCCGCGTTCGACCTGCTGGACACCGAATCGCCGTCGTACGCCCTGGACATGGTCTCCGTCGTCGAGTCGACGCTCGACGACCCGCGGCAGATCCTCGCCGCCCAGCAGAACAAGGCACGCGGCGAAGCGGTCGGCCAGATGAAGGCGGACGGCGTCGAGTACGAGGAGCGGATGGAGCGGCTCCAGGACGTCACGTACCCGAAGCCGCTGAGCGAGCTGCTGTGGCATGCGTACGACGTGTACCGCAAGAGCCACCCGTGGGTGGGCGACCACCCCGTCTCGCCGAAGTCCGTGATCCGTGACATGTACGAACGGGCCATGACCTTCACGGAGTTCACCTCCAACTACGAGCTGGCCCGCACCGAGGGGATCGTGCTGCGCTACCTGGCGAGCGCGTACAAGGCGCTTGAGCACACCATCCCGGACGACCTGAAGTCCGAGGACCTGGAGGATCTGATCGCCTGGCTCGGCGAGATGGTCCGTCAGGTGGACTCCAGTCTCCTTGACGAGTGGGAGCAGCTCGCCAACCCGGAGGTGGAGACCGCCGAGCAGGCGCAGGAGCGGGCCGACGAGGTCAAGCCGGTCACCGCCAACGCCCGCGCCTTCCGGGTGCTGGTTCGCAACGCGATGTTCCGCCGGGTGGAGCTGGCCGCGCTGGACAAGGCCGCCGAACTCGGCGAGCTGGACGGCGAGGCGGGCTGGGACGAGGACGCGTGGGGCGAGGCGATGGACGCGTACTGGGACGAGTACGAGGATCTGGGCACCGGCCCGGACGCCCGGGGTCCGAAGCTGCTGAAGATCGACGAGGACGCCGCGCACGGCCTGTGGCGGGTGCGGCAGACGTTCGCCGACCCGAACGGCGACCACGACTGGGGCATCAGCGCTGAGGTCGATCTGGCGGCCTCCGACGAAGAGGGCCGGGCGGTCGTCCGGGTCACTTCGGTCGGCCAGCTGTGAGCGTGACCGCCGTGACGACGGCACCGTTGCGAGAGTGGAGACGAACGGCATGACGAACCCCGCCGAGCGCCTGGTCGACCTGCTCGACCTGGAGCGGATCGAGGTCAACATCTTCCGGGGACGCAGCCCCGAGGAGTCGCTGCAGCGGGTCTTCGGCGGCCAGGTCGCCGGACAGGCGCTGGTGGCGGCCGGCCGGACCACCGACGAGGACTGGCCGGTCCATTCGCTGCACGCGTACTTCCTGCGGCCGGGCCGACCCGGCGTGCCGATCGTCTACGAGGTCGAGCGGGTGCGGGACGGGCGGTCGTTCACCACGCGCCGGGTCACCGCCGTGCAGCAGGGCAGGACGATCTTCAACCTGACGGCGTCCTTCCACCGGCCGGAGGAGGCGGGCTTCGAGCACCAGTTGCCGCCCGCCCGGACCGTTCCGGACCCCGAGCAGCTGCCCACCGTCGCCGAAGAGGTGCGCGAGCATCTCGGGGTGCTGCCGGATGCGCTGGAGCGGATGGCCAGACGCCAGCCGTTCGACATCCGGTACGTGGACCGGCTGCGCTGGACGCAGGAGGAGATCAAGGAGGCGGACCCGCGCAGCGCGGTCTGGATGCGTGCGGTCGGCCCGCTGGGCGACGATCCGCTCGTGCACACCTGCGCGCTGACGTATGCGAGTGACATGACGCTCCTCGACGCGGTCCGTATCCCGGTGGAACCCCTGTGGGGGCCGCGCGGTTTCGACATGGCGTCGCTGGACCACGCGATGTGGTTCCACCGTCCGTTCCGGGCCGACGAATGGTTCCTGTACGACCAGGAGTCGCCGATCGCGACGGGCGGGCGGGGACTGGCACGCGGCCGGATCTACGACCGGGGCGGCAATCTGCTGGTGTCCGTGGTGCAGGAGGGGTTGTTCCGCCGGCTGGGCGCGTAGCCCGGCTCATGTGCCGGGCAGGGGGTCCTGTTCGACCTCGTGGCGGCGGGTGCGGATGTCCGGCGCGGCAGGGTGCAGTTTGGCGTCGCAGGCAGGGCCGAGCCCGGTGCGCCGCGACTCCCTGCCGGTGAGCGGGCGACCGCACAGGCGGCAGCGGACCGGACGGCGGCCGGTCGCCCGGTCGGGCTCGGCCGGGGCCTCGATGTCGGACCCGGGGAACGGCTCAGGATTCTCCACGGATCGATCTTCTCAAGTCCGCGGTCCATTGTTCCTGAGCAGTGAGCAGGAGTGAGTCCTGCGCACTGGCACGCCCCGAACGGTCTTGGGCGCACTGGTCGTCCGCTTTCGCAACCGGGCGGCGACACGGATCCTGTCCGTGGTCCGAGCCGGAAGGACGGAGTCCCTCACGACCTGGCCATATGGACGCGGCCAGAAGCGACGGGGAGGCCCTGAACCATCTCGCTGGTGGAGCAGAGGCCCCGCACGCCGGCACCGCACTCGGCGCCCCAGATCGCGCTGATGACATCACCCCGATCAGCCCGGACCAGCGCAAGCCCACGAGCCGACCATCACACGATCGAGTTAAACCATCCTCGTGCGCCACTCACCGGCAAGCAGGTACCAACCCCCGCTGTTCGGCACATGCGGTCCTCCGCCCGCAGTGGCGCCGTCCCCCCGGCCCGTTGGACCACCAGATGATGCCGGAGGCCGGGGCTGCCCGTGATAATCGGAGAGGGGCAGCACACGTCCGGGCGGTGGGGCGCCTGCGGCAGTCAGGAGAGTCTTCGATGCCCCAGGACGCCACGTCCCAACGCGCCGCGCCGCACCTGACACCCGAGGAGCGGGCGGCCGCCGGAAAGGCCGCCCGCCTACGCACCCCCCGTTCGAGCCACGCCTCGTTCGCACCGCCGGCCGACCGGCCCGACCCGATGGGCATCCTCGAGGCCCAGTCCGCGACCAGGGTTCCGGAGCTCGTCCCGATCCGCCACAGCCGGATGGCCGAGTCGCCGTTCCGCTTCTACCGAGGCGCGGCCGCGATCATGGCAGCCGATCTTGCCACCACCCCCGATTCCGGGATCATGGCCCAACTGTGCGGAGACGCACACCTGTTGAACTTCGGGCTGCTCGCCTCCCCGGAACGGCATCTGCTCTTCGACATCAACGACTTCGACGAGACGCTGCCGGGCCCCTGGGAGTGGGACGTCAAACGGCTGGCGGTAAGCCTTGTCGTCGCGGGGCGGGCGAACGGATTCACGGAGCGGGAGAGCGCCGACGTCGTGTCGGCAGCGGTGCGGTCGTACCGCGCGTCGATGATCCGGTTCGCGGGCATGCGCAACCTGGATGTGTGGTACACGAAGACTGATGTGGAGCGCCTCCGGACCGTGGCGTCACAGCAGTTGGCGAAACGTGGCCGCAGGAACCTGGACCGCGCCATGGCCAAGGCCCGTAGCCGGGACAGTCTGCAGGCCTTCGGCAAGCTGACCGAGGAGGTCGGTGGGCGGCTCCGGATCGCCGCGGATCCGCCCCTGCTCGTGCCGCTCGCCGATCTGCTGCCCGGTGAGGAGCGCGATGCGACGATGGAGTGGTTCCGCGAGCTGATCGGAAGCTACGCGCTGAGTCTCCCGTCGGACCGGCGGTTCCTGCTCCGGGACTTCCGGCTCGTGGACGTGGCCCGCAAGGTGGTCGGGGTCGGCAGCATCGGCACGCGGTGCTGGATCATCCTGCTGCTCGGCAGGGACGACCGCGATCCGCTCTTCCTCCAGGCCAAGGAGGCCGGGACATCGGTGCTCGCCCCGCACACCGGCCCCAGCACGTACCGGAACCAGGGCGAGCGGGTGGTCGCCGGGCAGCGGCTGATGCAGGCGGCGAGCGACATCTTCCTCGGCTGGGAACGCGCGGAAGGGATCGACGGGCGGCGCCGCGATTTCTACGTGCGGCAGCTGCGCGACTGGAAGGGCGCCATCGAGCCGGAGTCGATGGTGCCGGCCGGGATGCGGACGTTCGGTGAGGTGTGCGGCAGCACCTTGGCCCGCGCCCACGCGAGGTCCGGCGACCGGATCGCCATCGCCGCGTATCTGGGACGCGGCGACTCGTTCGACCGTGCGATCGCGCGGTTCGCGGAGACGTACGCCGACCTGAACGAGCGGGACCATCAGGTTCTGGTCGACGCGGTCCGCGCGGGGCGGCTACCCGCGTCCGAGTCGAACGGCCCGGTCGCATCCCCGCGCGCACCAGATACTCCGACGACGAGAAACCCATGACCCTGTCGGCCAAGGTGTCCTTCACAGGCCAGTGCGGCATGACGGGTCTGGCTCCGGCGGGGTGCCGTCGCCGAACGGACGGCCGCCGAGCTGCTCGCGGTGGTGCGGTGTCCCCCAACCGGAGAGGTCGGGTCCCAGGGGCACGATGCCGGTGGGGTTGATCCCCGTGTGGACCCGGTAGTAGTGCTGCTTGATGTGGTCGAAGTCGACCGTCTCGCCGAAACCGGGGGTCTGGAACAGGTCCCTGGCGTAGGCCCACAGCACCGGGTACTCGGTCAGTTTCGAGCGGTTGCACTTGAAGTGCCCGTGGTAGACGGCGTCGAAGCGGACGAGCGTGGTGAACAGCCGGATGTCCGCCTCCGTGAGAGTGTCCCCGACCAGATAGCGCCGGTCCGCGAGGCGCTCGGAGACCAGGTCGAGCCGGCGGAACAACGCGCGGTACGCGGCCTCGTACTCGTCCTGTCCACAGGCGAATCCGGCCCGGTAGACGCCGTTGTTGACATCCCGGTAGATACCGTCCATGACCTCGTCGATCTCGTCCCGCAGCCGTTCGGGGTAGAGATCGGGGGCCCCGGACCGGTGCAGCGCGGTCCACTCGGTCGCGAAGTCCAAGGTGATCTGCTGGAAGTCGTTGGTGACGAGCTTCCCGCTGGGTACGTCCACGATCGCGGGCACGCTGACCCCATCGGGGTAGCCGCGTTCGCGCGCGTCGTACGCCTCGCTCAGGTACGCGATGCCGAGCACCGGGTCCCGGCCGCCCTCGTCCAGGGTGAAGCGCCAGCTGCGGTCGTCCTGGATCGGGTCGGCGACAGCGAGCGACAGGGCGTCTTCCAGGCCCAGGAGCCGCCGGGAGACGAGTGCCCGGCTCGCCCAGGGGCAGGCGCGGCTGACGACCAGCCGGTAGCGGCCCGCCTCGACCGGCCAGCCGTCCCTCCCGTCGGCCGTGATCCTGTCGGTGAAGTGGCTCCTGGACCGTTTGAAGGTCGTGCGTCCGTACGCTGCGTTGCCATGCGCCTCACTGCCGGTCGGGTTGCTCATGGTGGTCTCCCTTCCGGTGGGACGGGCCGGGGCCGGACACGTCGTTCGTCGTATGTCCTCTGCCCCGCCGGGAGGCCACCACATCGGCCAGTGCCACCACAAGGGCCCCCATGACGAAGGCGATGGAGACGACGAGCCCGAGGTCGAACGCGGTGGTCCAGCCCGCGGAGGCCAACTGGGCGAAGAAGACCGAGCCGACTGCGGCGATCCCGATCGCGGAGCCGACGCGCTGCCCGGTCTGGAGCGTGCCGCCGGCGCTCCCGCCGCCGACCACCGGCACCTGGGACAGAGTCAGGGTCAGGTTCGGAGCGATGACAAGGCCGCTGCCCACACCCGCCAGGAGCAACGGGGCCGCCATCGCCAAGGCGACACCGCGGCCCGGGACGGCGTGCACGGCGAACACGGTGGCCCCGAGTCCGACGACCACCATGGACAGCCCCACAACGACCAGCGGTCGGCCGTAACGGTGGACCATCCGGCCACCTGGTCCCGCGGCAGCCGCCGCCCCCAGAGCGAACGGTGTGATGGCCAGTCCGGCCTGGAGGGCGGTGCAGTGCAGGCCGGCCTGCAGATAGAGCGTGCTGATGAAGAAGATCGAGGTGAATCCGGCGAAGTACAGCAGGCTCAACAGGCAGCCCAGCCAGTAGGAGTGCAGCCGGAACAGCGACAGGTCGAGGACCGGCGCGGTGCCGCGTCTGCCGCACCGGGACTCCCAGCCGACGAAGGCGGCGAGCAGAGCCGCGGCCACGGCCAGCAGCAGCCACTTCTCGTTGCCGGGCCACTGCTGTTCCTGGACGAGGGGCAGCAGCAGGGCCAGCACGCCCGCGCCGAGAAGGAGGACGCCGACGGGGTCCAGGTCGCGCGGCCGTACGGGGCCGGCCGACGGGGTGTCCGGCAGGAGGCGCCGGGCGAGCAGGAAGCAGACGACGCCGAGCGGCAGGTTGACGTAGAACACCCAGCGCCAGCCCTCGGCGGGTCCGGCCGCCTGGATCAGCAGCCCGCCCAGCAGGGGGCCGACGGCGGTCGAGACAGCGACCACCGTGCTGAACATGCCGAAGGCGCGGCCCCGTTCCCGGCCGGAGAACATCTGCTGGATCAACGCGGAGATCTGCGGCGAGATCAAAGCTCCACCGAGGCCCTGAATCACTCGGGCGACCACCAGCCAGAAACTGGTCGGGGCGACTCCACAGGCTGCCGACGCCAGCGTGAACACGGCCAGTCCCGCCAGGAACACCACACGGCGCCCCCGGGCGTCGCCGAGCCGTCCGGCGGGGATGAGAAGGAGTCCGAAGGCGAGGGAGTAACCGGAGAGAATCCATTGCAGATCGGATTCCGGGCTCCGCAGGCCGTTCCGGATGGACGGCAGGGCGACGTTGACGATGGACACGTCCAACAGCGTCATGAAGCCCGCCACCAGGCACACTCCAAGTGCCTGCCAGCGGCGGGGGTCGGGCGCCGGGGCCGCCCAGCTCCCCGCCGCACCTTCGATGGACGTTGCGCTCTCCGGCATGATTCGCACCTTAGGCGGCGTATCCGGTTTCCTCATGTCCAACAGGGCCGACTGCCGTAAACGTCGCCGGCCCGGAGAAGGTGCCGGCCGGCCGGGCACGCCCGGGTCAGGCCGTCTGACCCTCGCCCGCCTCTCGGTGCATGCCCGTGCACAGCGCCCAGACGATGAAGATGTTGACGGCGACCAGCGTCAGGGCCCAGAGGGGGTAGTACGGCACCCACAGGAAGTTGGCGATCGCGCCGAGGCCTGCGACGAAGACACCGAAGTAGCGCGCCCACAGGGCTCCAGTCAGCACGGCGCAGCCGGCGAGGACGATGACGATGCCGAGAACGAGGTGAACCCAGCCCCAGCCCGACAGGCTGAACTCGAACACGTAGTGGCGCGTCGCGAGGAACAGGTCGTCCTTGGCGATGGCCGCGACCCCCTCAAGGATCGCCATCGTTCCTCCGAAGATCATCAGGGCTGCTGCCAGGACGGTGATATCGGATGTCGGCGCGTGCGTGGGGCTCGGCTTGGCGCGGCCCGCTGCGGGTCCGATGGTGTCACTGGCCATGTCGGCCTCCTCGGGTGGCTGTGCCGTCGGTCCGGCCGAGCGGGCCGCACCGGGCGTGATCCCCCGTCCCAGCGTGACACGGCGGCTCTCCCTCGGCACTCCAGCCGACTGCACCCAGCTCCCGGGCGGTGACCGTGGAACACCCGGCGGGCGGCCGGGACCCGCTGCTGGATCCGGACGGCCGGGCGGTCGGCTTCGTGCCGATGAACCTGCGGGCGTAAGAATGGCGTCGGAAGCGACTTAATAAGGAGACCCTCATGACGCTGTACGACATTCCGCTCCACACGCTCACCGGCGAGCCGACCACCCTCGGCGCCTACCGCGGCCAGGCGGTCCTGCTGGTGAACGTCGCCTCCAAGTGCGGGCTCACCCCGCAGTACGCGGGCCTGGAACGGCTGCAGAAAGAGTACGGGGACCGGGGCTTCACCGTGCTCGGTGTTCCGTGCAACCAGTTCGCGGGCCAGGAGCCGGGCAGCGCGGAGGAGATCCAGACGTTCTGCTCGACGACGTACGGAGTCAGCTTCCCGCTCCTGCAGAAGGTCGACGTCAACGGTGACGGGCGGCACCCGCTGTATGCGGAGCTGACGCGGCTCGCGGACAAGGACGGCGAGGCGGGTGACGTGCAGTGGAACTTCGAGAAGTTCCTCATCTCCCCGTCCGGCGAGCCGGTGGCCCGTATCCGCCCCCGCACGGAACCGGAGGCGCCTGAGCTCGTGGCGACCATCGAGGCCCTGCTGCCCGCCTGACGGATGCACACCGCCGGGCGAGCCGAACACCGCAGCCGGCCCGCCCGGCCGAGCAGCCACCCCGCCCGCCGAATGTCCGGCCCGTCCGGCGATTGACGACAGAGGCGGGACCGGAGGCACCGCGATCGAGCGCGGCGCCCCCACCCCGCGGCACCGCGCTAGCGGATCGGCATGCCCGACAGCGTGCGTGCAATCACCAGCCGCTGAATCTCGCTCGTACCCTCGAAGATCGTGTAGATGGCAGCGTCCCGGTGCATCCGCTCCACCGGGTATTCACGGGTGAAGCCGTTGCCGCCGAGGATCTGGATCGCCTGCGCGGTGACCTTCTTCGCCGTTTCGCTCGCGTACAGCTTGGACATGGAGCCCTCGGCCGACTCGAACGGCTTCCCGGTGGTCGCCATCCAGGACGCCCGCCAGACGAGCAGCCTGGCCGCGTCGATCTGTGTCCGCATGTCCGCGAGCTGGAACGCGACGCCCTGGTTGTCGATGATCGGACGGCCGAACTGGGTCCGGGTCCTCGCGTAGTCCAGCGCCACCTCGTACGCGGCGCGCGCGGTGCCGACCGCCATCGCGCCGACCGCCGGGCGGGACGCCTCGAACGTGGCCATCGCCGCGTTCTTCACGCGCTCGCCGCCGGACTGGGCGCGTTCGCGGGCCCGCGCCAGGCGCTGGTCCAGCTTCTCCTTGCCGCCGAGCAGGCAGTGGCCCGGGACACGGACGTCCTCCAGAACGACCTCCGCCGTGTGCGAGGCCCGGATGCCGTGCTTCTTGAACTTCTGGCCCTGCGAGAGCCCGGGGGTGTCCGGCGGCACGATGAAGGAGGCGTGGCCCTTGGAGCCGAGCTCCGGGTCGACCACGGCGACGACGACGTGGACATTGGCGATGCCGCCGTTGGTCGCCCAGGTCTTGGTGCCGTTCAGCACCCACTCGTCCTTGGCCTGGTCGTACACCGCGCGGGTCCGCATCGAGGCGACGTCGGAGCCGGCGTCCGGCTCCGACGAGCAGAAGGCGGCGACCTTCACATCGTTCGCATCGCCGTACATCTGCGGGATCCAGGTGCCGATCTGCTCCTCGGTGCCGTTGGCGAGGACGCCGACGGCCGCCAGGCCCGTACCCACGATCGACAGGGCGATGCCCGCGTCGCCCCAGAACAGTTCCTCCATGGCCATCGGGATGCCGAGCCCCGTCGGGTCGAAGAACTGCTGGGCGTAGAAGTCGAGGGAGTAGATGCCGACCTTGGCCGCCTCCTGAATGACGGGCCAGGGCGTTTCCTCACGCTCGTCCCACTCCGAAGCAGCCGGACGGATCACATCCGCGGCGAAGCCGTGAAGCCAGTCACGGACCTGCTTCTGGTCGTCGTTGAGATCGAGCGTGAACTCGGCCATGTTCCCCCCATGCACTACCGTAAAAAATCACCATTACCTCCGGTAACAGAAGTCTGTTACCGGCAAGTAGTATCTGTCAATCGGTCGGACTCCGATCAGCGCCACCGATGGTCAGGGTGTTACGTTGCGCAGGCGTAACGGACTTGCATGGCCAGTTGCACGGCCAGGGTGGGGAGAGGCGACATGGAGACCACAGGACAGGCCGAAAAACAGCGGACGGCGGCCGAGCAGCGCCGCCGGGAGCTGCTGGAGGCCGCCGACCGCGTGGTGCTCAGGGACGGGCCCAAGGCCTCGATGAACGCCATCGCGGCGGAGGCCGGGATCACCAAGCCCATCCTGTACCGGCACTTCGGCGACAAGGGCGGCCTCTACCGCGCGCTCGCCAAGCGCCACACCGACGCGCTGCTGAGCGCACTGCGGGCGGCACTCGACGCCCCCGCCGAGCGCCGCCAGAGGGTGGAGGCGACGCTCGACACCTATCTCGCGGCAATCGAGGCCCGTCCGCAGGTCTACCGCTTCCTGATGCACCCGTCCGACGACCCCGCCCCCTCCCCCGAGCAGGGCTTCGACGTCGGGCGCCACTCCGCCCCGCTGCTGCGCCGGCTCGGCGAAGAGCTCGCCCTGGTCATCGCCGAGCGGGTGGACCTCGGCCCGGACAGCGAGGAGATGGCCCGCATCTGGGGCCATGGCATCGTCGGCATGATGCATGCGGCGGGCGACTGGTGGCTGGGCGAACGCCCCTGCTCACGCGCTCAGTTGGTGCGCAGCCTGGCCGATCTGCTGTGGGGCAGGCTGGCCGCCGCGGGCGACCTGCCGGGCGGGCCCGGCTTCTGACGGCGGGAGAGCGTGGTCAGTCGGTACGTCCCCAGGGCGCCCGGCGGGCCGCGCGCAGTGCCCTCGCCCGGCGCAGCCCGGTCAGCCGGTCCGTGTAGACGGTGCCTTCGAGGTGGTCGCACTCGTGCTGGAGACAGCGCGCGAACCAGCCCGTGCCGTCGACCCGCGCCGGCTCCCCGTCGACGGTCACGCCCTCCACCACCGCATGGTCGAAGCGTGGGGTCCCGGCTTCCAGGCCGGGAAGCGAGAGACAGCCCTCCGGTCCGCGTACCGTGATGCCGTCCGCCTCGACCAGCTTCGGATTGACGAGATGACCGAGATGACGGACGTCGTCGTCGTCGGGACAGTCGTAGACGAACACCCGCAGCGGTATGCCGATCTGATTGGCGGCGAGACCGACCCCCTGCGCCGCGTACATCGTGGCGAACATGTCCTCGACGAGCCGGGCGAGCGACGGACCGAAGTCGGTGACGTCCTCGCAGGCGCCGTGAAGCACCGGGTCACCGAGCAGAGTCATGGCGCGGACGAGTCCGGAACTGCCGGGGATCGGGCGGTTTCGCATGGCCGCCATCGTACGTTCCACGTGACCTCCGCCTTCCTGGTGGTGCCGCGGTGCGGTCGCCGCGCCGGACATCGATAGGCTGGGCGCGGACCGATGCAAGGAGGATCTAGGACGATGGCAGGCAACACGGAGCCGTTGTCGCCGCGGGCCAAGCTGGCGGTGACGGCGGGCAAGGCCGCAGCGGCGGTGTCGCGCGCTGCGGGGCGCGGCAGCGGATCGGTGATCGGCGGCCGGGTGGCGCTCAAGCTCGACCCCGACCTGCTGGGGCGGCTGGCGCAGCACCTGGACGTGATCCTCGTGTCGGCGACGAACGGCAAGACCACGACGACCCGGCTGATCGCGGAGGCACTGCGGGCCGCCGGGCCGGTCGTGTCGAACGCGCTCGGCGCCAACATGCCCGCGGGTATCACCTCGGCCCTGGCCGGTGGCTCGGACGCGAAGTACGGCGTGATCGAGGTCGACGAGAAGTACCTCGCAGGCGTCGCGCGGGACACCACACCCAAGGTGATCGCGCTGCTCAACCTCTCGCGCGACCAGCTGGACCGCGCCGCGGAGACCCGGATGCTGGCCGAGAAGTGGCGTGAGGGGCTGTCCGGCTCGAAGGCCGTGATCGTCGCCAACGCCGACGACCCGCTGATCGTCTGGGCGGCGTCCTCCTCCCCCAATGTGGTGTGGGTCGCGGCCGGGCAGGCATGGAAGGACGACGCCTGGTCCTGCCCGTCGTGCGGCGGTGTGATGCAGCGCCCCGGCGACGACTGGTTCTGCGGCGAGTGCGGTTTCCGCCGCCCCGCCCCGAGCTGGGTGCTGCACGGCGACTACGTCCTGGACCCGCACGGCTCGGCGTGGCCGATCCACCTGCAGCTCCCCGGCCGCGCGAACAAGGCGAACGCCACCAGCTCGGCCGCCGTCGCGGCCGTTTTCGGTGTGCCGCCGCAGGTCGCCCTGGAGCGCATGTATCAGGTGCAGGCCGTCGCCGGCCGCTACGACGTGGTCTCCTTCCTCGGCCGTGAGCTCCGGCTCCTGCTGGCGAAGAACCCGGCGGGCTGGCTCGAAACGTTCTCCCTGATCGACCCGCCGCCCACGCCGGTGATCCTGTCCGTCAACGCCCGGGGCGCGGACGGCACGGACACCTCCTGGCTGTGGGATGTCGACTACACCCAGCTCGCGGGCCACCCGATCTTCGTGCTCGGCGACCGCAAGCTGGACCTCGCGGTCCGCCTCGAAGTGGCCGGTCTCGACTTCCGGGTCTGCGAGAACCTCGACGAGGCCGTGCAGCAGGCCCCGCCCGGCCGTATCGAGGTCATCGCCAACTACACCGCCTTCCAGGATCTGCGCCGTCGTGTCGGCAACTGACCCCGGACCCGGCCACCTCCGGAGAGGACGAAGCATGAGCAACAACGGTCTGCGTCTGGTCTGGGTCTACCCCGACCTGCTGAGCACCTACGGCGACCAGGGCAACGCGCTGGTGGTGGAGCGCCGGGCCCGGCAGCGTGGTCTCGACGTGCAGCGCGTCGACGTGCGCAGCGACCAGCCGATCCCGACGTCCGGCGACATCTATCTGATCGGCGGCGGTGAGGACCGGCCCCAGCGCCTCGCCGCGGAGCGGCTGCGCCGTGACGGCGGTCTCAGCCGGGCCGCGTCCAACGGCGCGATCATCTTCTCGGTCTGCGCCGGCTACCAGATCCTCGGCCACGAGTTCATCAACGACCTCGGTGAGCGCGAGCCCGGTCTCGGCCTGCTCGATGTGGTCTCCACGCGTGGCGAGGGTGCCCGCTGCGTCGGTGACGTACTGGCCGACATCGATCCGCAGCTGGGCCTGCCGCAGCTGACCGGTTTCGAGAACCACCAGGGTGTCACCCATCTCGGCCCGACGGCGCGGCCGTTCGCCCGGGTGCAGTTCGGCCGGGGCAACGGCACGGGTGACGGCACCGAGGGGGCGTACAACGACACGGTCTTCGGTACGTACATGCACGGGCCCGTGATGGCCCGTAACCCGATGATCGCGGACCTGCTCCTGAAGCTGGCCCTCGACGTCAACGCCCTGCCGCCGACGGACGACCGCTGGTACGAGGCGCTGCGCGCCGAGCGCATCGCGTCGGCGACCCAGCCCGCGTGACCCGCATGACGCGTATTTCGCTCAACTGAGCGGAGTCCAAAAGGCGGACGTCTGGTTCGATCCCGCCACCCTGCGCCGGTAGGGTGGCGGGATCCAACCGGACGACGTGGTCCGGTCGTCGGCCCACGTTGCAAAGGTTTCCCGGGCAATGCGTATTGGTGTGCTCACCTCCGGCGGCGACTGCCCCGGCCTCAATGCCGTCATCCGTTCCGTCGTGCACCGCGCGGTGGTCGACCACGGCGACGAGGTCATCGGCTTCCACGACGGGTGGAAGGGCCTCCTTGAGTGCGACTACCGCAAGCTCGACCTCGACGCGGTCGGCGGCATTCTCGCCCGCGGCGGTACGATCCTGGGCTCGTCCCGGGTCCAGCCCGCGCATCTGCGGGGCGGCGTCGAGCAGGCCAAGGGCCATGTCGCCGATCTCGGTCTCGACGCGATCATCCCGATCGGCGGCGAGGGCACGCTGAAGGCGGCCCATCTGCTCTCCGAGGCGGGGCTGCCGATCGTCGGCGTGCCGAAGACCATCGACAACGACATCGCGTCGACCGATGTGACCTTCGGCTTCGACACCGCGGTCGGCGTGGCCACCGACGCTCTCGACCGGCTGAAGACCACCGCCGAGTCGCACCAGCGGGTGCTGATCGTCGAGGTCATGGGCCGCCACACCGGCTGGATCGCACTCCACTCGGGCATGGCGGCCGGTGCGCACGCGATCGTCGTGCCGGAGCGCCCCTTCGACATGGACGAGCTGACCGAGCTGGTCGGCAAGCGTTTCTCGGCGGGCAAGAAGTTCGCGATCGTCGTCGTCGCCGAGGGCGCCAAGCCGCGCGAGGGCTCCATGGAGTTCGAGCAGGGCACCAAGGACATCTACGGCCACGAGCGGTTCACCGGGATCGCCACGCGGCTCTCCGTCGAGCTGGAGCAGCGCCTGGGCAAGGAGGCCCGCCCGGTGATACTCGGCCATGTCCAGCGTGGCGGCACCCCGACCGCGTACGACCGGGTCCTGGCGACCCGCTTCGGCTGGCACGCGGTCGAGGCGGCGCACCGTGGCGAGTTCGGCATGATGACGGCGCTGCGCGGCACGGACATCACCATGGTGCCGCTGGCCCGGGCCGTGGAGAGCCTGAAGACGGTCCCGGCCGAGCGGTACGCCGAGGCCGAGTGCGTGCTCTGAGCAACACCAGCACCTGAGAACTGCCCCCGGCCGCAACTGCGGCCGGGGGCAGTTCTACTCTGGTCGGGACAACCGGCACGAAACGGGGACGTCCCCAGCGGGAGTGAACAGATGGATCACAGCGGGCACGGCATGACCATGGATCTGCCGCCGTTCACGCTGGGACGTGGGCTCCAGTTCTCCGCGGACCCCGTATTCCTGATCGGCTGCGTCCTCGCGCTCGGCCTGTACGGCTACGCGGTACTGCGACTGCGCAGACGCGGCGACGGCTGGCCGGTCAACCGGATCATCTTCTTCACGGTCGGCGTGCTGAGCATCGCCCTGGTGATGTGCACGAAGCTCAACGACTACGGCATGGTCATGTTCAGCGTGCACATGGTGCAGCACATGGTGATCAGCATGCTGTCCCCGATCCTGCTGCTGCTGGGTGCCCCGGTGACTCTGGCGCTGCGCTCACTGCCGGTCGCGGGCCGTGGCCGCACCGGCCCGCGCGAGCTGCTGCTCATGCTGCTGCACAGCCGGTACATGAAGGTCATCACGCATCCGGTCTTCACCATCCCGATGTTCATCGCCAGCCTGTACGCGCTGTACTTCACCCCGCTCTTCGACTTCCTCATGGGCTCGAAGACCGGTCACCTCGCGATGATGGTGCACTTCCTCGCCGTCGGACTGGCCTTCTTCTGGCCGATCATGGGCGTCGACCCGGGACCGCACCGGCCCGGCTACGTGATGCGGATGCTGGAGCTGTTCGCGGGGATGCCGTTCCACGCGTTCTTCGGTATCGCGCTGATGATGGCGACCTCTCCGATGGTGGACACGTACAAGCATCCGCCGGCCTCGCTCGGCATCGACGCGCTCAGCGACCAGAACTGGGCGGGCGGCATCGCCTGGGCGTTCAGCGAGATCCCTTCGGTGCTGGTGCTGATCGCGCTGGTCTTCCAGTGGTACGGATCCGAGCAGCGGACCGCGAAGCGTGCGGACCGCGCCGCCGACCGCGACGGGGACCAGGAGCTGAAGGCGTACAACGCCTACCTCGCCTCGTTGCAGGCGCGCGGACAGTAGCGGTGGAGACGCCTTCCGGGTGACGATGGGGTCCACGGCCGCGCGGCCGAGGAGGAGGGTGCGCGCATGTCCGGATCCACGAAGACGATGGGGATGCTCACCGTCGGAGCCCTGGTGGCGGTCACCGCCTACACGGTGGCGCTGGGGAGCAACGGCTGGCTCTGGTTCGGCTGGGTGGTGCTCGGGCTGATCACTCTGGGAATGGTCGCCACGCGCGACACCTGAGCGGGGCACTATGTCCGGTACGACGGGCGGGCCCGGCCGGGCGCGGGCCCGCCCGTCGGCCAAGGTTCGGCAGAGCACGGCCCCGGGACGGGTCGGGCGGAGCGAGGAGCCAATCCGGTGTTCTACTACGTGCTCAAATACGTCATTCTGGGGCCACTGCTGCGCTTGCTGTTCCGGCCCAGGATCGAGGGACTGGAGCACATCCCGGAGGACGGTGCGGCCATCGTCGCCGGCAACCATCTGTCGTTCTCCGACCATTTCCTGATGCCTGCGATCATCAAACGGCGCATCACCTTCCTCGCCAAGGCGGAGTACTTCACCGGCCCGGGTCTCAAGGGGAGGCTGACTGCCGCGTTCTTCCACAGCGCCGGGCAGATTCCGGTGGACCGGTCCGGGAAGGACGCGGGGCAGGCCGCGATCCGTGAAGGGCTCGGGGTGCTGAGCAAGGGCGAGCTGCTCGGGATCTACCCGGAGGGCACCCGTTCGCACGACGGCCGGCTCTACAAGGGCAAGGTCGGTGTCGCGGTCATGGCGCTCAGGGCGCGGGTGCCCGTCGTGCCGTGCGCGATGGTCGGTACGTTCGAGATCCAGCCTCCCGGCAGGGTCGTGCCACGCATCAAGCAGGTCACCATCCGCTTCGGTGAGCCGCTGGACTTCTCCCGCTACGCGGGCATGGAGGATCAGAAGGCGGCGATCAGAGCGGTCACCGACGAGATCATGTACGCGATCCTCGGGCTCTCCGGTCAGGAGTACGTCGACGAGTACGCGGCCAAGGTGAAGGCCGAACAGGCCGAGCAGGCGAAGAAGTTCCCGAAACGGCGACGCTGACGGCGAATCCGCGAGGGGCGAACTCCCATGGTCCGACGGGCCGGCCACCCCTAGCGTGCACCTCATGGGCAAGGGACACGCATGGGTTCTCGGAGCGACGGGACAGATCGGGCGGGTGGCCGTGCGGGCGCTCGCCGAGGACGGCTGGAAGGTGACGGCGGCCTCGCGCGCGGGCGGCCGGGACGAGCGATGGGCCGATGAGGTACGGGTGGTCGCCCTCGACCGCGACGAGGAGGGGGCACTCGCCGCGGCGCTGGGCGACGGGTGCGACGTGCTGGTCGACATGGTGGCGTACGGCGAGCAGCACGCCCGGCAGCTGACCGGGCTCACCGACCGGATCGGTTCGGCCGTCGTCATCTCCAGCGGCGCGGTGTACCAGGACGACCGCGGCCGCAGTTTCGACACGCAGGGCGAGCCCGACGGCGCTCCGCAGTACCCGCTGCCGATCCCGGAGACACAGGCCACGGTGGCACCTGGCGATGCCACGTACGGGACCCGGAAGATCCGGCTGGAGCGGGATCTGCTGGCGGCGGGTGACGCCTTGCCGGTGACGCTGCTGCGGGCCGGTGCGATCCATGGCCCGTACTGCCGCTCCCCGCGCGAACTGTACTTCGTGAAACGGCTCCTGGACGGCCGCAGGCGCCGGGTGCTCGCGCACGGTGGCGCGAGCCGGTTCCATCCGGTCCATGTGTCCAACATCGCCGAGCTGATCAGGCTTGCCGCCCTGCGGCCCGGATCGCGGGTGCTCAACGCGGGCGATCCGCAGGCGCCCACGGTCGCGGAGATCGCGTCGGCGATCGACGGCGTGCTCGGCCTGGAGGCGGAGACGGCGCTGGTGGACGGACCGCCTCCCGCGGGGCACGTGGGCGAGACGCCGTGGAGCAGTGCCCATCCCATCGTGTACGACATGACGGCCGCCGAGAAGGAGATCGGTTACCGGCCGGTGACCGGCTATGCGGAGTCGCTGCCGGAGACCGTGGAGTGGCTCGCCGCGCGGCTGGACGGACGGGACTGGCGGGACGCCTTCCCGGCGATGCTGCGGGCGTACGGCGAGGTCCTCTTCGACTACTCGGCGGAGGACGCCTGGCTGGAGCGGTACGACCGGGGGCTGTGAACAGTCCTCGTACGGAAGGACGGGCGGCCGGAAATTCCTGTCCGGCCGCCCGTCCCCGTCACTCAGTCGCCTACGGCTTGGGCGTGGCGTGCGGGGTGCACGTCACGTCCTGCCCGTCGGTCTGCCCGGTGAGCAGGTAGGTGTTCACCCGCTCGTTGATGCAGGGGTTGACCAGGCCCGTGACGCCGTGCGAACCGGCGTCCTTCTCGGTGATCAGACGCGAACCCTTGAACCGCTTGTGCAGCTCGACGGCGCCCTCGTACGGGGTGGCGGCGTCACGCGTGGACTGCACGATCAGCACCGGCGGCAGGTCCTTGCCGGTCTTGACCTCCAGCGGGGTCTGCTGCTTGGCCGACCAGGTCGCACAGGGCAGGTTCATCCAGGCGTTCGCCCAGGTCATGAACGGGTAGTCCTTGTGCAGCCGGGTGTTGTCGCGGTCCCACTGCTGCCAGTTGGTGGGCCACTTGGCGTCCGCGCACTCGACGGCCGTGTACACGGCGTTGCCGTTCTCGGAGGAGGCGTTCCCCGCGAGGTCCGACATGTCGGGGCCCGCGGCGTCGACCAGCGCCTGGGTGTCGCCGGCCCGGTAGTTGCTCCAGGTCCGGGCGATGCGCACCCAAGTGGAGTCGTAGTACGGCGCGCTCTGGAAGAAACCGATGAGCTCGGCGGGTCCGACGACGCCACCGATCGGGCTCTTCTTGGCCGAGGCGCGCAGCTTCAGCCACTCCTGCTCGACCTGGGCAGGCGTGGTGCCGATGTGGAAGGCCGCGTCGTTCTGGGCGACCCATGCCTTCCAGTCGTCCCAGCGCTTCTGGAAGGCGATGTCCTGGTTGAGGTTGGCCTCGTACCAGATGTTGTCCTTCGCCGGATTGACCACGCTGTCGACGACCATGCGCCGGACGTGATCCGGGAACAGCGTGCCGTAGACCGCTCCGAGGTAGGTGCCGTAGGAGACGCCCAGGAAGTTGAGCTTCTCCTCACCGAGCGCGGCGCGGATGACATCCAGGTCGCGTGCGGTGTTCGGCGTGGTCATGTGCGGCAGCATGTCGCCGCTGCGCTCGGCGCAGCCGTCCGCGTACTCGGCGGCGAGCTTGCGCTGGGCGCGCTTGTCGGCCTCGCTGTCGGGTACCGGGTCGGCCTTCGGAGCCTTCACGAACTCCTGCGGGTCGACGCAGGAGATCGGCGCCGAGTGGCCGACACCGCGGGGGTCGAAGCCGACGAAGTCGTACGCCTGCGCGGTCTTCGCCCACACCGGGTTCTTACTGGTGATCCGGGTGGGGAAACGCAGCCCGGAACCACCGGGACCGCCCGGGTTGTAGAGCAGCGCCCCCTGCCGCTCCTCCTTCGTGCCGGTGCTGACGTGCCGGTCGACCGCGAGCTTGATCTGCTTGCCGTCGGGCTTGGCGTAGTCGAGCGGCACGGTCACCCAGCCACACTGAATAGGTGTGGTCAGGGCCCAGTCGGCCGGACAGTCCTTCCAGTCGACGCCGGCCTGGGCTGCCCGTGCGGCGGCGATCTGGACGCCGCGCGCCTCCGAACCGCTGTGGTCGCGGCTGTCGGCTGTGGCAGTCGGTGCGACTATCGCGCCGGCTATGAGCGCGCCCGCGATCAGAGTGCCGGCCGAGCCGAGCACTGCTGTGCGTCTCAAGTGGAACCTCCCCCATTGTCTGAAGCGCCGCAGGTAGCGGCGCAATTCACATCGGGTCTTCCCGCGGATCCTGTCGTCTATGGGGTTCCTAGGAACAGGCTGCACACGCACTTCTTTACCGAATCGATAACCGGAGACCGATGTCCCGCTGAGCGGTGCTCACCTGCGTCCGGCGTCCAGCAGCTCGTCCAGGGCGTCGTCCAGGACGGTACGCAGCAGTCGAGCATCGGGAGCCACGGCGGTCACCAGCACCCCGGGGCCGGCGAGACGGGTGAGTACGGCGGTCGGCCCCAGCAGTCGCGTCTCGGGGCATTCATCCTCGAATGCCGGGTCCACGAGCAGGAGTTGACCGACCGCCCGATGGCCGCCGAGTACAGCACCGCCGTCCCAGCCGCCGGGCGCCCCGGGACCGTACGCCACCTCCTGGTCGAGCAGCGGACGACCGGCGCGGTGGACGGTGAGGCGGGCGCCGAGCGTGCCGGTGGACTCGCCGTGCCGGCCGAGGACCTGCTCCTCACGCAGCACCAGCCGTGCCGTGGCGGCGAGTTCGACCCGGGTGGTCATGTGCAGCTTGCTGTCGGACGCGGAGATGAGCTGTTCCGGCAGCCAGTTGAGCACTGCTCGCTCCCCCACGGTCAACGTGATGTCGTACGAGGCGGGTTGCGGTATCGGCCCGGGTCCTGGCAGCGCGACGGTGGCCGCGGCGGAGTCCACCGTGAGCCGGGCGCCCTCCTCGACGCGCGCAGCGATGGAGAGCCGGTCGCCGCCCAGCGGTGCGCTCATCGCGCCGACGACGGTGACGCGGGCGTACGGGGCGGTGGCGGCTCTGGTCCGGCGCAGGGCGAGCGGCCCGTCGCTCTCCAGCACGGGAAGGGCCGTGGCACCGCGGCCGTCGAGGACGGCGGTGATCCGGGCGGCCGCCTGGACGCTCATGCGGTCCAGGCGGCGAGCTGTGCACGCACCCAGGCCGCCACGGGTCCGACCCCTTCGCCGGAGGTGAGAGAGGTGAAGGCCACGGGAAGTGCGCCGCGCTGCTGTGCGGCATCGTGGGCCATCCGGTCCAGGTCGGAGCCAACGTACGGGGCGAGGTCGGTCTTGTTGATCACGAGGAGGTCCGAGGTGGTGACGCCGGGGCCGCCCTTGCGCGGAATGTCGTCGCCGCCCGCCACGTCGATGACGAAGATCTGGGCGTCGACGAGGCCCCTGGAGAAGGTGGCGGTGAGATTGTCGCCGCCGGACTCGACGAGGATCAGATCGAGAGGTCCGACGCTGTCCTCCAGGTCCTCGACGGCTTCGAGGTTGGCGGAGATGTCGTCACGGATGGCGGTGTGCGGGCAGGCGCCGGTCTCGACGGCCTGAATGCGCTCGGGCGGGAGTACGGCGTTGCGGAGCAGGAACTCGGCATCCTCGCGGGTGTAGATGTCGTTGGTGACGACGGCGATGGACAGCTGGTCACGCAGCACGCGGCAGAGCGCGGCGACCGTCGCCGTCTTGCCGGAGCCGACCGGCCCGCCGAGCCCGATGCGCAGGGCACGGCGGGTGCCGTCCGGACCTGCGCCGTCGCCGCTCACCGCGGCCGGGCCGTCGTGGGAGTAATCGAGATGCATGGGGTGCGGCTCCTGGTGGGGTGTGGTGTGTGTGGTTCTACGAGGCGAACAAGCGGACCGGCCACGCGGCGTGGGCCTCCGCGGTGATGTCGAGCAGCGGCGCCGATGCGGCGGGCAGCGCGTCGATACCCCTCCGTGCGGCGGCGGCAGCCTGTTCGGCGACCCGGTCGAGTTCGGGTGCCAGGCGGGCAAGGACAGCAGTGGCCTCGAACGGGTTCAGGGAGAGCAGCCGGACCACTGCGGTGGCCGGTCCGCTGACCGTCTCGTACGCCACGCAGTGCGCCGCGTCCTCGGGCCCGAGCCCCGCTGCACGTGCGGTGAGGCCGAGTACGACGGGCTGGTGGGCGCCGCGCGGGCGGGCCCGGGCGAGCGCGGCGAGTTCGGGGCTGGACCAGGTGGCGCGGGCGGCCCGCATCAGCTGGCGGCCGAGCTTGCGCGCGACGGCCCGCAGGGCGGGCGACGGGGTGCGGGCGTCGGCGGCCTCGTCGAGAGTGAGCGGGTCGAGACCGTGGGCGGCCGCCGCGGCGAGTGCCGCGGTGGTGAGTCCAGTGGTGTGCAGGCGGCCCCGGCAGAAGGCGGCCAGGTCCTCGGCGTTTCGGATGCGTCCTGCCTCGACGGCCGGTTCGGCGCCACCCGAGTGGGCATGGCCACCGGCGGGGAACCGGCCGTCGGCCAGGACGAGCAGAGCTGCACGGCTCATCACATGCCCTGTCTCAGAAAAGGAAGTAGCGTTGGGCCATGGGGAGTTCGGTGGCGGGTGCGGGTTCGACCGGTTCGCCGTCGATGGTCACGGCGAAGCTGTCCGGGTCGACGTGGACGCGCGGCAGGGCGTCGTTCTCCCGCATGTCCGCCTTGGTCACGCCCCGGGTACTGGTGATCGGTACGAACCTCTTGCCGAGTCCGAGGCGTTCGGGCAGTCCGTCCTCGATGGCCCCGCTCGCCACGAAGTTGAACGAGTTCGCGGCGGGCGCCCGGCCGAGTGCGCCGAACATGGGCCTGGGCATGACCGGCTGCGGGGTGGGGATGGAAGCGTTGGCGTCACCCATCTGTGCGTAGGCGATCTGTCCGCCCTTGATGACGGTCTGCGGTTTGACGCCGAAGAACGCCGGCTCCCACAGCACCAGGTCGGCGAGTTTGCCGGTTTCGACGGAGCCGATCTCCTGGTCGAGGCCCTGGGCGACGGCCGGATTGATGGTGTATTTGGCGACATAGCGACGGACCCGGTGGTTGTCGGCCCGGCCGTCGCCGGGCAGAGGGCCACGGCGCTTCTTCATCACATGGGCGGTCTGCCAGGTGCGCAGGACGGTCTCGCCCACGCGGCCCATCGCCTGGGCGTCGGAGGAAATGATCGAGATCGCCCCGAGGTCGTGGAGGATGTCCTCGGCCGCGATGGTGGACGGCCGGATCCGCGATTCGGCGAACGCCAGGTCCTCCGGCACGGCGGGGTTGAGATGGTGGCAGACCATCAGCATGTCGAGGTGTTCCTCGATGGTGTTGGCGGTGTGCGGCCGGGTCGGATTGGTGGAGCTCGGCAGAACGTACGGCTCGGAGACCACGGTGATGATGTCCGGGGCATGCCCGCCGCCGGCGCCTTCGGTGTGGTACGCGTGGATGGAGCGCCCGGCGATCGCGGCGAGGGTGTCGGCGACGAATCCGGCCTCATTGAGGGTGTCCGTGTGGATGGCGAGCTGCGCGCCGCTCTCCTCGCACACCTTCAGGCAGGCGTCGATGACGGCCGGGGTGGCCCCCCAGTCCTCATGAATCTTGAATCCGAGTGCACCTCCCCGCAGTTGGGCCCGCATGGCGTCGCCGGACATCGTGTTGCCCTTACCGAGCAGCCCGATGTTGACGGGGTAGGTCTCCAGCGACTCGAACATCCGGCCCAGGTGCCAGGCGCCCGGGGTGACCGTGGTCGCCTTCGTGCCCTCGGCCGGTCCGGTGCCGCCACCGACGAGCGTGGTGACACCGGCGGAGAGCGCCTGGTCGACGATGGTCGGCGAGATGAAGTGGACATGCGCGTCAATGGCGCCGGCCGTCACGAACTTGCCGTTGCCCGCGATGATTTCGGTCTCGGGGCCGATGACGAGGTCGGGGTGGACTCCGTCCATCGTGTCCGGGTTGCCGGCCTTACCGATCCCGGTGATCCGACCGTCGCGCATGCCGATGTCCGCCTTGACGATGCCCCAGTGGTCGATGATGACGGCGCCGGTGATGACAGTGTCGGGGGCTCCTTCGGCACGGGTGGTGCGCGCCTGGCCCATCGACTCGCGGATCACCTTGCCGCCGCCGAACACCGCCTCGTCGCCCGCGAGTCCGGGACCACCGGAGCGGTCCTCCTCGACCTCAACGAGCAGATCGGTGTCGGCGAGCCGGATTCGGTCGCCGGTGGTGGGCCCGAACAGATCGGCGTACACGGCACGGTTGAGCTCAGCCATCGAGGGCACCTCCGGTTTCGCCGCGCAGGCCCGGGACGACGCGCCGTCCGGCGAGGGGCACGAGTTCGATGTCGACGGGGATGCCGGGCTCGAAGCGGACGGAGGTTCCGGCGGCGATGTTCAGCCGCAAGCCGTGCGCGGCCGAACGGTCGAATTCCAGACCGGGGTTGGCCTCGGCAAAGTGGTAGTGCGAGCCCACCTGGACGGGCCGGTCCGCGACGTTGAGGACGGCGAGGCGGGTGACGGTTCGGCCCGCGTTGAGCGGCACGGACCCGTCCGCGTACAGGATCTCTCCGGGGATCACGGCGACGCCCCCGTCAGACGATCGGGTCATGGACGGTGACGAGCTTGGTGCCGTCCGGGAAGGTGGCCTCGACCTGGACGTCGTGGATCATCTCGGGGATCCCGTCCATGACGTCGTCGCGGGTGAGCACCTTCCGCCCGGACACCATCAGTTCCGAGACCGTACGGCCGTCACGGGCACCCTCCAGCAGATGCGCAGTGATCAGCGCGACCGCCTCGGGGTGGTTGAGCCGCAGTCCACGCGCCCGGCGCCTCTCCGCCACATCAGCAGCCACATGAATGAGCAGGCGTTCCTGCTCATGCGGGGTCAGTTGCAACGTGTCCACCTCACAGCCTTCCGCCCAGTCCGGTTCTGGGCGCAGCGAGACATTAACCGCATTCAACAGATCGTTGAACGAAGAATCACTGTCCCACGGCGAGGTATCGCAGGTGAGGACGCAAGTTTTTCCGGCGCGTTAACTGCTCTTTTGCAGATCCATGGACATCAGCCCGCGCAGGCCGTCCTCCAGCACCTCGGGCGCGGTACCCCCGCCGTAGCGGACTGGGTGCACGGCTTTTGCGTGCAGGGCCAGTCAATTGCCCGCGTCGCGCTGCCCCCGGTGTTCCGCCGCGATGCCGAAGCGCCGCGGTTCGCCCGGAGCGGACACCGTGGAGCCGATCGAGGAGACCGAGCTGATCACCTGCTCCTCCGCAACGGCCGCGTCGTTCTCAAGTCGCTCCAGGTCAGTGGCCGAAACGAGCGCAACGAGCGGCTTTCCGTGCCGCGTCACCACAACCCGCTCGCCGCCGTAGACGACGCGGTTGATCAGTTCGGCGAGCTCAGCTCGCGCTTGCGTCACCGGAATCTCGTAGGCCATAGTCCCCATCATAACCTTCTGTACGTCCTGTACATTTTTTACGGATGCCCGCGCAGACCGCGCACAGACACCGGAGGAGAGGCCTCGCCATGTTCCGCCCTGTCGCCCGTTACGTGCTGCCCGAGTTCACCGAGCGCACGACCGACGGGACCCGCACCCTCGACCCGTACTCCAAGCTGCTCGCCGAGCGCATCGTCTTCCTCGGCACGCCTGTCGACGACACCGCCGCGAACGACCTGATCGCGCAGTTCATGTATCTGGAGCATGCCGTACCCGACCGGCCGATCTCCCTCTACATCAACTCCCCCGGCGGCTCGTTCGGCGCCATGTCCGCCGTCTACGACACGATGGGGTACCTCACCTGCGAGGTGGAGACGTTCTGCCTCGGCCAGGCCGGCTCCAGCGCGGCGGTCCTGCTCGCCGCCGGCGCTCCCGGCCGACGGCACGCCCTGCCCGGGGCCAGGGTCGTCGTCCAGCAGCCCGAGCTCCCGGAGCCGGTGCAGGGCCAGCCGTCCGATCTGGAGATCGAGGCGCGGGAACTGGTCCGCGTCCGCGAGCTGCTGACCGGCATGCTGGCCCGACACACCGGCCGCAGCACTGAGCGGATCGCCGCCGACTTCGAGCGCGACCTCATTTTCGACGCCGCCGGAGCCAAGGCGTACGGACTGGTGGACCACGTCCTGGAGAACCGCAAGACGTCGCTCCCGCCGAACAGCGCGAGGTGAACCACCGATGCAGCCACCCCATCTCCCACCGCTGCCCGCACTGACGCGCGCCGAGGCCGAGTTCATCGACTGCTACCTGGAAGTGCTCGACCAGCTGGGCCGGATCAACCCCGCCCGCGGCAGCGACACCTATGGCGCGCTGCGCGCGGCCCAGGCACTCGCCTCGCGGGCGCGCGCCCTGCGGGACGCGCTCACATTGATGCACGAGCGGGGTGAAGCACACATCCACGCCCCCACGTTGGCGCGGGCACTGCGCGTGTTGGACGGCGAACGGCGGGCCGGACGGGTCACCGTGCCCCCGGCCACGATGAGTTGATCATCTCTCCGTCGGCGACACGCCCGGCATGGTGATCGATTCTTCTCGCTCGTCCGGCGCAAGGAATCCTCCGCGAGAGGGACGACCCGACTTGCGCCGCCGGCGCGGACGGTGAGCGAAATATGCCGTTCCACCGCTGGTACGGGACCGGTCGAGGAAGCCTGACGAGTGCATAAATCACCCTCATCCACCCAAACAGACCATTGCTGGCAAATCTTCTATATCGCTATTTTGCTCCGGAAATCCGGCAGCCGGTGAGTCAAGATCCGTGGGACGACAAGCCCCCGCCACCACGGCGAGGCGGTCCGGGCGGACGCCGAGTCCTGCCGCCGCCCGGATGACTGGTCGACAGAAGTGGATCGGCAGGAGTGGAGGACCCGAGCGCAACGGGTCGACCGGGCATCCGGTCGGCCCTCGGGGTGAAGCCGCATCGCGCGGCCGGGCAACTTCGCCAGCCCGAACCCGACAGGTCATCCTTCACAGGCGGCTGACGAAGGGTTGCGCATGACTGCGCAGGTTCATGTCCCGTTTCTGATCACCCGGGCCGGTACGGCCACGGTTCTGACGCTCGCCGCCGTCGGCGGCTCCGTGATCGTCCCCGGCGCCGTGGCCGACGCCCAGGCCGCGACGCGGTCAACGAAGGCACTCAAGATCGCCGCGTCGAAGAAGGGATCTCCGTACCGGTACGGGGCCACGGGCCCCCACCGTTTCGACTGTTCCGGGCTGACGCTGTACGCGTTCAAGAGGGTGGGCAAGAAGCTCCCACGCACGGCCCAGCAGCAGTACAACAAGACCCGCCACGTCTCGGCGTCGAAACGGAAACGCGGCGATCTGGTCTTCTTCCACTCGGGGCGCAGCGTCTACCACGTGGGCATCTACGCCGGCAGGGGGAAGATCTGGCACTCCCCGAAGACCGGTTCCGTCGTGCGGCTGGAGAAGATCTGGACGAGGAGCGTCTGGTACGGACGAGTTCGCTGATCCCTCCGACTCTCCTCCGCCCCCATTGACCACGTGCTTCAGCGCACCAGGGGTCCGGTCACCAGAACCAGCCCCAGCGCGGTGAGTGCCCCGCCGCTGCCGCCCTCTGGGGTTCAGGGCGTTGGTCAGAGAGCCCTGGCGCGCGTTCCGGCGGACGATCTCGGTGGTGCACCACGGCGAGCGCGCGAGCGGAGCGGCGGCGATGCTGCGCGCACTGCTGCACGGCGGCTTCGGGCGGGCGACGCCGGCGCAGTGACGTGCGGCGCCCGCTAGGGCCTGTTCTGAGTTCCCCGTCGTCCGCGCGAAGCGCGGGCGCAGCGGTGGTCGGTGCGTGCGATCGGCGTGCGGTGTCGCAGGTCATGT
>NZ_JBEZKL010000030.1:0-66647 GCF_040704695.1 Streptomyces sp. NPDC048411 | reverse complement strand
CGAGGTGGGCATGGTCACCGCCATGTTCCGCGCTGCGGCATCGACCAGGCCGGCCTCCAGGGCGGCGCGTTGGGAGGGCCACACCTGGATGACGGCACGCGACGCCGCCTCCCATGTGCCGGTCGGTCTTAGCCTGCCGCATCGGCACCACCGGAAGCCGTGGGAGCGGCGGCAGCAGTACGGAACACGAAACACCGAGGAGAGGAGCCGTCCATGGCACGCTTCTGCGTCTGCCTGTCCCCGACCACCCGGCAGGCCCGGGCCCATGTCGAGGCGATGGGCGCGGCCGGGACCGGCCGGGCATCCGTGGACGTCCCCGGGGCTGCCCTGGGGCTGATCACGAACGAACCCGGCCGCGCCGACGGCCCGTTCACGGCATTCGGCCTGACGGCGGTGGGTGAGGTCACCCTCCACAACCGCCCGGCCCTCCTGTCCGCGCTGCATGCCGAGGGGACCCCCGTACCTGCCCGCTGCTCCGACGGTGAACTGCTGCTGCGTTGCTGGGCGCGGCTCGGCGACGCGGGAGTGGCGCTGGCCGAAGGCATGTTCGTACTGGCCGTGCTGGACGGCACGGACCTGATCCTGATCCGCGACCACGTGGGCGCCCGGACGCTCTTCTACGCCCGCGCCGAAGGATCCTGGGCGGCCTCGACCTCGCTGCGGGCGCTGCGGCGCTGGCCCTCGCTCGGCACCTCGATGAATCTGTCCGCGGTCCGTTCGTTCCTCACCTTCGCCTATCTGCCGGGCGAGGAGACGCTCCTGACGGGCGTGCGGGAAGTCCTGCCCGGGCGGGTGCTGCGGCTGGCGGAGGACGGCGCGGTCACCGAGACCGTGCACTGGGAGCCCCACGAGCGCATCGCGGAGCCGGTACCGCAGGATCCGACGGAGCACGCCCTGGCCCTGCGGGCGCTCCTGGAGCAGGCGACGACCGCAAGGCTCCCGGAGGCGGAGCCGGCAGCGGTCCTTCTCTCCGGCGGGATCGACAGCTCCCTCGTCACCGCGCTGGCGACGAAGCTCCACAGCCATCCGGTGCACACGTACTCGATCAGCTTCGGCGACGAACTCCCCAACGAGCTGGGCTACTCGGGCCTGGTGGCCGCCCACTGCCACACCCGCCACCGGGTCCTGAACGTGTCGGGGAAGACGGTCGCCTCACGGCTCGCGGAGGCGGCTGCGCTCCTGGACAGCCCGGTGGGCGATCCGTTGACGGTCCCGAACCTGTTGCTCGCGGAGACCGTGGCCGCGGACGGCGCGTCGGTGGTACTCAACGGCGAGGGCGGCGACCCCGTCTTCGGCGGCCCGAAAAACCTCCCGATGCTGGTGCAGGAGATGCACCGTGAAGCGGGGGCGCCCTGGGACGAGGACCGGGCGACGGCGTATCTGCGCTCGTACCGCAAGTGCTGGACGGACCTCCCCACGCTACTGACCCCGCAGACGCTGGACGCCTTGCGGGACGCCCCGCGCCCGCAGCGGTTCGTGGAGCCGTATCTGACACCGGGCGTCGACAGCCCGCACCGCATGGGTCACCTCCTCAACCAGCTCCTGCACTGCAATCTGCGGACCAAAGGCGCACACCACATCCTGACCAAGGTGGAGCGCCTGACGGCGTCGCAGGGCATCGAGGGCCGGTCACCGCTCTTCGACCGCCGGGTCGTCGACCACGCGTTCGCGACGCCGCCGACGTTCAAACTCCGTGGCTCCGCGGAGAAGTGGATCCTCAAGGAGGCCGTGCGTGACCTCCTCCCCGACACGGTCGTCGACCGCCCGAAGAGCGGGATGCGGGTGCCGGTGCAGCAGTGGCTGACGGGTCCGCTGCGCGACCTCGGAAACGATCTGCTGCTGAGCCGGCAATCGGCCCACCGGGGCCTGTTCCGCCCGGACACGATCCGCGCCTGGATGAAGGGTGAGGGCACGCTCCTGCCCCGTCACGGCGGCAAGCTGTGGCTGGTGCTGACACTGGAACTGTGGCTGCGGTCATACGCGTTGTGAGAAACGAGCAGCAGGAAGCGACGAGCGGGAAGCAACGATGAACACTGAACTCACCGACCCTCGCACGGGGCGTCCCCGCGGCACCGCTCCCGTCTCCCGCGAGCCCGAGGTGGCTGCGGCCGTGGCAGCGGCCCGTACGGCGCTCGGCACCTGGAGCGCCCTGACCCCCAAGGACCGGGCGCGGCGCCTGGACCGGCTGGCGACGCTGATCGAGGACAGCGCAGCGGAGTACGCGGCTCGTGAGCGGGCCGGTACGGGCAAGCCGGATGCGGAGACTGCGGGCGAGATCGAGCAGGTGGCGGATCTGTTCCGCTTCTACGCGACGGCGGCACGGACCCGGACAGCCCCGGCGGCGGGCCGACTGGTGACCGGGCATGAGAGCTGGGTGCGCTGGGAGCCGATGGGCGTGGTCGGGGTGATCGTCCCCTGGAACTACCCGCTGATGATGGCGGCCTGGCGCTGCGCCCCGGCACTCGCCGCGGGCAACACGGTGGTGGTGAAGTCGGCGGAGACCACCCCGGACACACTGGAACTGCTGGCGGAGCACGCCGCGCGGACCCTGGGCGAGGGCGTGCTCCAGTCCCTTCCGGGAGACCGGCGGACGGGCCGGCTGCTGGTCGAGTCCTCGGTGGACATGGTCGCGTTCACGGGCAGCGGGCGGGCGGGCCTGGATGTGGCGGCGCGGGCGGGGACGCGCCGGATCAGCCTGGAGCTGGGCGGCAACGCCCCGGTCGTCGTTCTCCCGGACGCTCCGGCGGACACGTATGCGTCGCTCGCGGAAGCGGCCACGTACAACGCGGGCCAGAGCTGCGCGGCGCCGGCCCGGGTCATCACGCTCACGGAGAACTACGAGTCGACGGTCGCCCGCCTGGCGGAGGCGATGGGGGCCCGGCTGGCAGGCCGTGACTTCGGCCCGCTGAACAACCCGGACCAGGTGGCGCGTTACGACGCCCTGGTCGCCTCCTCGTCCGCGAAGCGACTGCTGGCGGCGGACATCGCCACACCGCCCGGCGAGGAGCACGGCCACTGGCGCGCGGCCCTTGTCCTGGCGGATCTCCCGCACGACGACCCGGCGGTCACCGAGGAAGTCTTCGGACCGCTCCTCACAGTCCAGCACGCGGACACCGTGGAGGCGGCCCTGGACCTGGCAAACAGGGTTCCGCAGGCCCTGGCGGCCAGTGTCTGGACGACCGACCTCGGCACGGGGCTCGAGCTCGCGGCCCGCCTCGACGCGGGCGAGGCCTGGCTCAACTGCCATCTGGTGCAGACGGCGGAGCTCCCGCACGGCGGGCGTGGCTCGTCCGGCCACGGTACGGACCTGAGCACGCTGGCGCTCCAGGAGTACCAACGGCCCAAGACGGTGACGGTGCGGCTGACGCCCAGCCTGCGCGAGAGCTGAGGCAGACGGCCACCGGACGACCTCGATTTCCTGCCCGCGGTGTCCGGATATCGGGCGTCGCTCTCCGGAACATGTGGTACCGGTCCGTTTCGCGGGTGTCTGCCTGGGATTACTTTGCCCGGATTTCGGTCATCCGGGCCCGGTCAATGTTGTCAAACCGAGAGCCTTTAAGTGTGGTTTACAGCCCGGGCGTACTTAATAGTTGGCTCCATTGAGCTCGGGTCAATGGGTCACGCACTACGGGAAGTGCCGACTCACGAACACACTCGAGGCGCTGAAACGATCACCGTCAGGGGTGTCGGTGTATCACGACAGTGCCTCTCTTGTAGTCACAAGTGGACTCATGAGGAGGAAACCCATGCGTGGTGCCAAGAGCGCCAAGTGGGTCGCGGGAGCGGCCATCATCGCCCTGGCTGCGACCGCCTGTGGCGGCGGCGACAGCGGCAAGGGCAAGGGGGGTGACAACGCCAACGGTGCCGTCAACCCGAACGGGTGGTGTGGTAGCCCCACTCCCCCAACTGCGCCACCACCTTTCGCCTAGTGATACCCGCAGCCCAGGACGGACTCGACGCAGAGCCCCGACTTGGACTGGTCTGCGGATCGTCGGACGACGACATCAACGACTGCACTGGCTAAGGGCTGTCCCGTAATCCCTGGCGGGCGCACGAGGACAGTTGCGGCACCTCGCCGCGTTGTCGGAACGCCCGCATTAACCCAGTATGAGGACGCCCCTCCGCCTTGCGATGCACCACATCTGACGCCGCGCGCTGATCCACCAGGGATTACGGGACAGCCCTTAGTGGGGCACAGGGCGCCGGAAGGACAGCGTGAGGGCCACAGTCAGCAGCACCAAGGGCAGGGCCAGAGCAGCCGCCCGTGCGTGGGTGACGAGAAGCGCCGCCAGCCCTGCTCCTGTCGGCAGCATCGCGATCACCGCAATGTTGTATCGCTCAACCTCTTTCCTGACGGCGAGTGCTACCAGCGCGCCGGTGAGAGCGCCCGTCATGTAGGTGGTCGAGAGATTCGGCCCGCCTGCGGCACGGATCATGCCGCCCTGGCATCCCATGCACACGGCCATGGCCGCCAGGAGGACCAGTTGGCCGGTGCCGGCCGGCTTGCCGTCCAGAGCGGCCCACGCCGTCATCGCACCGGTCATGATGATCACCTCTGCGAGCAGTGCGATCCGGGCACCGCTCCATCGTGCGCGGACCGGGACGGAAGCAACCCGACTGCCGAGAAGCACACCGCAGGTGTACGCGATGATCGCCAGTGCTGCGTGACCGGCCAGCAGCATGTCGTGGGTGGCGATGGCGAGACCGAACAGAGCAAGGTTCGCGGTCATCACACTGGTGAATACACCGCCGAGGGTCATGAAGCTGATCGCGTCGACCGCTCCCGTCGCCAGGGCCAAAAGCAGAACGGGAAAGGAGGACTTGAGGTTTCGTGGCTGAGCGAGCCACTGCTCGGGGGCCTGCGTCATGCATCGACTCCACATCGAGGTCGGATTCATGTGTGCACCACAGAACGTCTGACCCTGCACGGCAGCGTCGGTACGGACGTCATCGGGCTGTGCGCGGCGCACAGTGAAGCCGGACACTGTGCCGCGAGTCTAAAGGTTGTCCCGTCATCCCTGGCGGGGCAGCGCGCGGCGTCGGATGCGGTGCAGCACAAGGCGGAGGGGCGTTCGCATGCGGGATGTATGCGAACGTTCCGACAACGCGGCGAGGCGACGTGGCAGCGCCGTATCCGCCGCAGACCGCCAACGGACGTGACCTGGCCGGACCCCACCCCCTTGGGCCGACCGGGTGGAGTGTCCGCACGACGCGTGTCGGGCGACGCCGACGTCGTCGCTGCGCCAGAACCATGCGGGGATGCTGTCCGCCTTTGTCCCTTGCTCGCTCACCTTGCACGCCGTGGCCTCGGTGGGTGATCCGCCACAACTGCTCCCCGCACGTGAGCAGATGGCCTTCACCCTCGGCTTTCACATCATTCTTGTGCCATTCGGTGTAGCTCTGACCTCCCTCATGCTGATCGCGAACTACCGCGGACTGCGCCACGGCGACCATGACGCCCTTCTCCTCGCTCAGCGCTGGTCGAAGGTCGCTGCGGTTCTCTTCGCTGTGGGCGCCGTAACCGGCACCGTTCTGACGTTCGAGCTGGGCATCCTGTGGCCGGGCCTGATGGGCAGGTACGGCGCCGCTTTCGGCTTCCCCTTCGCCATCGAGGGGCTCTTCTTCTTCCTCGAGGCGATTTTTGTATCGATCTACATCTACGGCTGGAAGAGACTGCCGCCGTGGGTCCACTTCTGGACCGGTGTGCCTGTCGCGCTGTCCAGCATCGGCGGAGCTGCGGCCGTCATCGCTGCGAACAGCTGGATGAACCAGCCCGGCGGCATCACCGTGCGGAACGGACATGTGGTGGAAGTGGAGCCGGCCAGAGTGTTCTTCAATGGCGCCTTCTGGTTCGAAACGGTCCACATGCTGCTTGCGGCATACATCGTGGCGGGCTTCATGGTGGCGGGCGTGTACGCGGTCGGCATGCTGAGGGAGCGGCGTGACCACTACCACCGTGTCGGTTTCCTCACCGGTTTCCTGGTGGCGGCTGTCGCGCTGCCCGTGCAGATCTTCGTTGGTGACCTGGTGGCTCGCCAGGTGTTCAATAAGGAGCCGGCAAAGTTCGCGGCAATCGAAATGCTCCCGACCACTGGAACCCACGTGCCGGAGACAATGGGCGGGATTCTCGTCGATGGCCGGGTGAAGTACGGGCTCCAGATCCCTGATATGGGGTCCCTTCTGGCCGGCTTCAGGCCGTCAACGGAGATCCATGGGCTCGACGCGATTCCTGAAGCCGTTCGGCCGACCGATCGCGGCGTCAGCATCGTGCATCTGGCGTTCGACGTAATGGTGGGCACTTCGTTCGTACTGCTCGGCCTGGTGGTGTGGTTCGGGTGGCTGTGGTGGCGGCGGCGTGAAGTGCCACAGAACCGCTGGTTTTTGCGCGGCGCCGCGCTCAGCGGGATCGTTGCTCTTGTCTCGCTCGAAAGCGGTTGGGTCGTCACTGAGGTCGGCCGACAGCCCTGGACCGTAGTCGGGCATTTGCTCACCCGGGACGCCGTGACCACGGAGGGAAACCTCTGGTTCTTCTTCGCCGTTGTCCTGGCCCTCTACCTGGCCGTCGGAACGGGCGTCCTGTTGGTTCTGCGCTCCATGAAGCGGCGCTGGAGAGAGGAAGGCGATGCGTCTGTCAAGGTTCCCTACGGCCCTTCCAAGCCATTCGCCGAGGCCCACACCGGAGAAGAGCTCCAGTCATGAGCAATGCGGTTGCACTCATCATGTTCGTCGGCGTCATCGCCTATGCATTGTTCGGCGGTGCCGATTTCGGAGCAGGTTTCTGGGATCTGACAGCCGGTCAGGCCGACCGCGGCAGGCAGCCCCGACACTTGATCGACGTGTCGATCGGCCCGGTATGGGAGGCAAATCACACGTGGCTCATCTACTGCTTGGTCATTCTATGGACCGGTTTCCCCACAGCGTTTACCGCGATCACTTCGACGCTCTATCTGCCTCTCGCGTTCGCAGCACTGGGAATCGTTCTACGGGGCTCGGGGTTCGCCTTCCGGAAGGTCTCCTTGCGTACCGCTGAACAGCGGGTCTATGGAGTGATTTTTGCTGTCTCCTCGGTCCTGACGCCGTACTGTTTCGGCAGTGTGGCCGGGGCCATCGCGTCGGGCAGGGTTCCTTCACAGGGGAACGGGAACGCGGTGAGCTCTTGGATCAATCCCACCTCAGTTCTCGGCGGGGTTCTGGCGGTACTCGTGTGCGCCTATCTGGCTGCGGTCTATCTGACAGAGGCTGCACGGAAACAGCGGAGTGCGCGGCTTGAAACGTACTTTCGTCGGCGTGCACTGGTCGTCGCCGCTGTCACAGGCGCGGTCAGCCTGGCGGGTGTTCTGGTTCTGCGGTCGGATTCGCCCCGACTCTTCCATCAGCTCAGTCACCGCGGTCTACCGCTGATGATTGTGGCGGCGCTCAGCGGAGTTGCCGGCCTTCTGCTGCTGGGAGCCGGAAGGTCCCGCGGCTTGCGTGGGACAGCAGCGGTCGCGGTGGCCGCTGTCGTGGCGGGCTGGGGGGTGGCGCAGTATCCCTACCTGCTGGGGACGCATGTGTCGATCGCGGACGCGGCCGCGCCGGACTCGACGCTCTGGGTTCTTGTCGGTGTCGCATGTGCTGCTGTGGTCCTGATCGTTCCTTCGCTGGCCCTTCTCTTCAGCATGTACGAGCGTGGGCGCCTGAGCACACGCACGTGAAGAGGACTCTCTGCCGTGCAGGGCGCTGTGTCGGCGGCGGGCCGACCGGCTTGATGCTTGCCTGCGAGTTGCGGCTGCACGGCGTGCATGTGGTCGTGCTGGAGACGGACGCGGAGCCAACCAGGCAGGTCCGTGCGCTCGGTCTGCACGTGCGCAGTATCGAGGTGATGGACCAGCGTGGTCTTCTGGAGCGGTTCCTCGCACTCGGCAAGCAGTACCCGATTGGTGGTCTCTTCGCCGGCATCCGAAAGCCGCCGCCGGACCGGCTGGACACCGCGCATTCCTACATCCTCGGCATCCCGCAGACCGTCACCGAGCGCCTGCTGACCGAACGCGCCGTCGAGCTCGGCGCCGAGCTCCGGCGCGGCTGCGCACTGGTCGGGCTGAGCCAGGACGAGCACGGGGTGACCGCCCAGCTGGCCGACGGCACCGGACTGCGCTCGCGTTACCTCGTCGGCTGCGACGGCGGCCGCAGCACAGTGCGCAAGCTGCTCGGCGTCGGCTTCCCCGGTGAGCCAGCCGGAGTCGAGTGGCTGCTGGGCGAGACGGAGGTGGCCGTCCCGCCGGAGACGCTGGGCGCGGTGGCGGCCGCGCTCCGCACAACGCGCCTGCGGTTCGGCCCCGCGCCCCATGAGGACGGGGTGTACCGCTTCGTCGTGCGCGCCGAGGAAGTGGCCGAGGACCGCAGGGTGCCGCCGACCCTGGAAGAGTTCACACAACGGCTGCGGGAGATCGCCGGCACCGATTTCGGCGTGCACTCACCGCGCTTCCTGTCCCGCTTCGGCGACGCCACCCGGCTGGCCGAGCGCTACCGGGTCGACCGGGTGCTGCTGGCTGGTGACGCGGCGCATACCCACCCACCGATGGGCGGGCAGGGCCTGAACCTCGGCATCCAGGACGCGTTCAACCTCGGCTGGAAACTTGCCGCCGAGGTGCGTGGCTGGGCACCGGAGGGGCTGCTGGACAGCTACCACACCGAACGGCACCCGGTGGCCGCCGACGTGCTGGACAACACCCGAGCGCAGACCGAGCTGCTGTCCCCCGAGCCGGGTCCCCAGGCAGTGCACCGCATGCTGTCGGAGCTGATGGACTTCGAGGACGTGAATCGGTATCTGATCGAGAAGATCACCGCGATCGGCGTCCGCTACGACTTCGGCGAGGGCCACGCACTGCTCGGCCGGCGGCTGCGGGACGTGGGACTGAAACAAGGGCGCCTCTACGAGTTGATGCACGGCGGCCGCGGACTCCTGCTCGACCAGACCGGCCGACTCTCGGTGGCGGGCTGGGCAGATCGGGTCGACCACGTCGTCGACGTCAGCGAGGAACTGGACGTGCCCGCGGCGCTGCTGCGGCCGGACGGCCACGTGGCGTGGGTCGGTGACGATCAGCGGGATCTGCTCAGCCAGCTGCCCAGGTGGTTCGGCGCTGCCGCCGGCTGAGCGCGCGGTTGCGGCTCGCAAGGGACGCGGTGGTGCTCGTCCGGCGTGTAGGCCCGCACGATCGAGGTGGTGGTGAGGATACGGGCGGGAGCCCAGGTGGCGAGTACGTCGGGCGGTAGGCCGGGCGCTTCCTGAGCGCGGCGTTGACCGACAACCGGTGCTCCGCCCTCGGGAGCAGGTCCTGGCATGCCCGGCGAGGCCGGCCCTGGATCCGATGCCCCGCCCCTTTCACCCGGTCGGACGGCGCCGCCGGGCCCGGCGGCGCCGATGGGTGAACGCTGAGGTGCTGTTGACCTCAAGGGAAGCGAGAACGGGATGACCACATGGGCGAACTCCGGCACACAGCCTCGAATGCTGCGCGCACACGTCACCGTCGCCGGATGTGCATTGGCCCTGTGCGCGTCCGCGGCAGCTCCGGCTGCCGCGGAAGGCGACCCGACCGTCACGAAACCCACCGTGGTCCTGGTGCACGGCGCGTTCGCTGACGGCTCCAGCTGGAACGGGGTCATTTCACGCCTTGAGCGCAGCGGCTACACCGTCATCGCGCCTGCCAACCCGCTGCGCGGTCTGTACAACGACTCGACCTACATCGCCTCGGTACTCGACAGCATCAAGGGCCCCGTCGTCCTGGTGGGCCATTCCTACGGCGGCGCTGTGATCAGCTCGGCCGCGGCCGACAACCCGAGGGTGAAGTCGCTCGTGTACGTGTCGGCGCTGATGCCCGATGTGGGTGAGAGCGGCATGTCGCTGGCCGCACGGTTCCCCAGTGAACTGGGCACCGCCACCAGGTCCGTCCCGTACCGGGAGAGCGGCCGCAGCGGGACCGACCTGTACCTCAAGCGCGACAAGGTTCACCAGGTCTTCGCCGCCGACCTGCCGCAGAGCGAGGCTAATCTGCTGGGGGCCACCCAGCGGCCCGCCGCTACGACCGCGTTCTCCGAGAAGGCCAAGGTCGCGGCCTGGAAGCACATCCCGTCCTGGGCGCTCGTCGGACGGCAGGACAAGACCATCAGCCCGGATCAGGAACGCTTCCAGGCGAAGCGTGCAGGTTCGCACACGGTGGAGATCAACTCCTCCCACGTGTCCTTGATCGCCCATCCCGCGGCAGTCGCCGACCTGATCCTCCGGGCGGCCGGAGCTCCCTCCTCGGCCCGGCCGTCCCGGGTGGCTGCCGGGTCTGCGAATGACGTCCGCCCCAAGGCCGCCTTGGCTGGTTTCGCGGGAGCGTCACTGGCCTCCGGCGCAGGGGCCGTCCTCCTCGGCCGGCGGCTGCGACGCACGCGCCGCTGACGGCGGGCCGACACGGCGCGCCCCTCACGCGTCCTCCTCTTCGGGGCCGACGAGCGGTAGCGCGCCTAGGGCGTGTTTCGAAAGTCCCGCCTGGCTGGCGACGCCTGGCACGCACGCTCGCCGCGTTGTCGGGCTCGCCCCGATACGCCCAGTATCGGGGTGACCCTCCGCCTTGCGATCGCACGCACCAGACGCCGCCAGGCCCGCCCTACGGGCGGACGGCGCTCCTTTCGAAACATGCCCTAGCTGCGCCCTGGCTCGGCTCGCAGGTTCGATCCAACAGTGCTGGATCTCCGTCGTCGCCGCGGCACTCACTGAGCTGACCGCAGCCCACGACGGCGTCCTCACCACAGATGATCCACGGGCCGCACCCGGGCGCCCCGGCCCGGCTCGCCCCCATCGATCGGATGTGCCTCGCGGGAGCGGCCCGGCCCGCGTGGGGACGTCATTTCGGCCGTCAGCCAGCGGAAGACCTGCGGCACTTGGCGTTTCCAGACCCTGATCGTGTGCGGCCCGCGCGCCTCGACCACCACCACCCGCGTCGGGGGTGCTGCCGCCCGCCGCAGCGCGAGGCCGTCACGGTAGCCGTCGTTGCGCCGGCCCGAGAGGTACAGCGCGACGCGCGGCGGGGTGGTGGCGTGGCGCAGGATCCACAGCGGATTGTTGACCCGCCGCAGCTTCGGGTCCCCGGCCGTGAGGGAGACCCGCTCGGCGGCCGGGTCGTTGTAGCCGGAGAGGCCCACGGCGGCCCGGTACCGGTCGGGGTGGGCGAGCGCCATTTTCACGGCGCAGTGTGCCCCGGCCGAGAAACCGGCCACCGCCCAGCCTCTCGCACGGCTCTGCGCGCGGAAGGTATCGATCACCATTTGCCGGACGTCCACACTCAGCCAGGATTCGGCGTCCACGACACCCGGAACGTTGGCGCACCCGGTGTCCCGGCCTGCCAGCAGATTGGTGCGCGGCTCCACGAGGATGAACGGGGCGATCTCCCCACTCCGCATCCCCGCCTCCAGCTGCGACTGCACCCGCAAGCCGCTGAACCACGCCTTCGCCGATCCGGGGAATCCGCCGAGGAGCTCGACCACGGGGAACTTCCGGTTCCGGAAGGCCGGCTGGTTGTACTGGGGCGGCAGCCATACGTACACCTCGCCACGCACCCCCGACACCCGACCGCTCAGCCGGGTGACGCGGACGCCCGGGCCCATGCGGGCGTCATGCGCCGGACTGAAGTCCTGGACGACCTTCGGCTCGTTCGCCGCTCGTTTGTGGTCCCCGAGTCCGTCGCGCCCGAGGTTCGGCGCGGCGACGATGTGTTGTCCGGTGCCGAGCAGATCGGCCCAGTTGTCATACAGGCCGTTGGCGTTGTTGACCATCACGAAGACGCTCAGCACGGCCGACGCCTGCGCGAGGACGACCATCGCCAGGCGCACCGCGCCGCGCACCAGGGCGGGGCCGCGTACCCGGCCCCACAGCAGCAGGGGCAGCAGCACGGTGACCACGGCGAGCGCGATCGTGGTCAGGGAGAACGGTGTCCCCGTCAAGCTCATCACGCCTGGGAGGATGCCGTACGCGCTGCACTGGTTACCCGCTTTTCCACCTTTTTACGTCGAACGCGAGAGATCGAGGAACGCCGTGTTGACGCCAGGAGCTGTCGACCCGTGTCCTCTCGGCCCGGTCTCCCCGCGCGCGGGGGCTCCGACGCGCCGGTGTGCTGCCGTCCCCGGACGAGTCGGCAGGGGTGGCCAAGCGGGTCAGTCCGTGGCGGTCCGAGAGCTGGGCTTGCGCAGGCCGGATGGCCCCGACGACGTTCTCGGCGGTGCCGGAGACCGCAGGGCGATTATCCGGACGGGGCGCTCGGGCCCCGTCCCGGCCAGTGGCCGCACTGCCCGCCTGCGCCCTCGGCACCTGCGTCGGCGTGCGCCCCGCCGTCACAGCCGGTGCCTCCCTGCTCTCGCTGGGGCCGCTCGTTCGGCACCATGACCCGGATGCGGAGGAAAACGAGGGTCTGCGGAACGTGATCGGAGACGACGGACAAGTTCAGGGTGGCGGCGGCGGGTAGAGGGTGCTCGCGTTGCTCCGGGGCTTCGGCCTGTTCCTGCCGCACGGGCCCTGCGCGAACGCTCGGATCAGGTTCTCCGTCGTGCGCGTGACGAACCGCCCCGTGCGTGCGTCCATTCCGTGGTTGCGTCCGTTGTCCCGAGTTCCGGCCATGAGGGCCTCGACCCATCGCATCGTCCCGGTGGCGAAGACGCCCGATCCGCTCGGCACGGTGTAGTACGCGGAGTCGGAATGACTTGGCTTGCCCTTGTAGAAGAGTGGGGAGTGCGCAACGACCTCAAGCGGCGCCGGGGTGGGCATCCCCGGCGTGACCCGGTCGTACTCCACCCCGACCAGATGGTCGAAGGAGTCTCCGCGTCTGACCCCGGTCCCTTCGAAGAGCCAGTGGTCGTCGGCATGGACCACATACGGGGCGTCGACCGGATAGCCCTCGTAAAGGACGCCGGTGAGGGAGGATTCGGGGTCGGCTCCAGGCGGCTGTCGGAAGTCATGTGTCGGCAGGGCCGGATGGTCTGCGAGGTACGGGTCTGCGCGGTAGTCCGATTTGTAACAGACCACTGTGCGTGCGTCGCCGGTGGGTCCCCGCTCCAGCCTGATCCGGCGGAAGCAGGCGTTGGCGCCGAGGAAGGCCACATTGGTACCGGAGTCACGCGCCCGGGTCACGTGGTCCCGTTGCTGTGGGCTCCAGTACTCGTCGTGGCCCAGGGAGAGCGCCGCACGGGCGCCGTGAAGCACGCCGGGCTCGCGGTGGACGTCCACCCCCGTGGTGTAGGCGAGCGGAATTCCCAGCCGCTCCGCGAGAACGACTAGCGCCCTCTCGTAGACCATGAACTTCTCGGCACCGCTGCGGTCATAGGGCCGGTCGAAGCTGACAGCGAGCGACCGGGTCCCGTACGCACCGTCCTCGCCCTGATAGAGGCTGTACCCGCCCCAGGCGTTGTACGCCTGCCAGGTCGACGCCGCGTGCATCACAACTGTCCTGCCCGCGCCGGACACCGAGCGGACGATCAACGGCACATAGCGCTGGTGGCCGTTGTCCGCCTCCAGTCGGAGCAGGTACGCACCCTCCGGCCAGCCCTCGGTGCGTACGCCGAGCGTGCGCTTCCAGTCGGCCCGCACGGTGCGGGTGACCTCCAGCAGCCGGGGCGGGGCCTGGACCGAGCCGGCGATACGGCGCGAACGCCACACCAGGCGCGCCTGGTGTCCCCCGTACCAGCCGACCCGGTAAGCCGAGACCCGGAAGCCGGAAGCGGTCGTGGAGACGTACAGACCGAACTCCTCGCCCGGCAGCACGCTGACTTTGTCGGTGTATCCCTGGACGGCCTCGGGCGTTCCCTCCGAACGGATACGCCAGTCGGGGTTTCCCGCACGGGTCCGCTCACCGTCCCCGGTGGACGGGGTGGCACCGGGCGAGGTGGTCTCGCTGCGGGGCCCCTTCACAACGGAGGAGCGGCAGCCGGCCGCCATCGCACCAGCCACGGCAACAGCGAGGAAATGCCTGCGCTCCAGACGACCGGGCGCCCCGTCGTCCTGTCTCTCGGCCCGCTCCATCTGATCCGCCAAGTGTTCCCGCCGCGACACCGTCACCGCCGATCGTCCCCCGGCACGCGCCCGCGGACGAGCCGAATCGGGCACACGGGTCAGCGCCCGTGGTGACCCCCACCCTGTGGCCGACACCGAGGACGGGCGCGTGGACGCTCGCCGCCGCCCCTTGCCGTGGATCACGATGCGAGGACGCGGCCTGCGGCAACTGCTGACGCCACGGTGCCGCCGATGACGACGCCCCAGGCAGCGACGACCGGGACGCGGGTGCTCCAGGTGCGCAGCGCGGGCGAGGTCGTGGCTCGGGCGAGGAACGCGTCGCGACCGCGAAGTACCGCAAGGCCGACGCCGGTCAGGGTCAGCGCCATGCCGGCACCGAACGACGCCACCATCGCGATGGCCGCGCCGACCCGGCCGGTCAGCAGTCCACTGAGGAGGACGAGGAACGCCGACGGGGAAGGGAGCAGGCCGCCGGATGTGCCGAGCAGCAGGATGCCGCGCCAGGTGAGCAGAGACGTGGACGTCGGGATGTGGTGGCTGTGGTCGTGGTGGTGATCGTGGTCATGCCCGTGATGGTGGCCATGGCTGTGGCCGTGTTTCCGGTTGATCAGGTGGCGCCGGAGCAGGCCGATGCCCACGGCGACCACGACCAGGGCTGCGATCAGCTGCAGCCAGTTCGTGACCGCTGCGACGTCCGGTGCGTGCTGGGCGGCGAGCCACCAGCCCACGGCGAGTACGGCGACCGATGCCGTGTGCATGACGGCCACGATGGCGCCGAGCCACACCGCGTCACGTGCCCTGCCCTGGCCGCCCACGAGGTACCCGGCTGCGAGCGACTTCCCGTGACCGGGGGCGCAGGCGTGGAAGGCGCCCACCGCTGCGGAGACGAGAAGGGCCAGTGGCAGTACGACTCCGTGGTCCAGCAGTGCCGCAAGGTCTGTGGTCCATATGGTCGACGGCCCCGTGGATGCGGTGACGGCGGAGCTGCCGGCTCCGCCGAGGGCGAGGGTAAGGGTGGGGTCGCTCGCCGTGTGCAGGCCGCCGCCGCCCTTCTCGGTCACGGAGATCGTGCGATAGGCCTGGTTGACGTCGGTCAGCGCGGTGATGGTCAGGGCGACCGTGTCCACGGGTTCGGGGCAGGTGTAGTGGATCAGGGCGCCCTTGCTCGCGAGCTGCAGGGTGTCCACTGCGCCCAGCCGGCACTCGCGCCCGTCCTGGCGCACGGTGATGTGCGAGCCGAGGTAGGCCGCGTCGTCCCCCCTGGCCGCCTGGTGCAGGACGTCCAGGTCGTTGCGCTGGGCCGACCAGGTAATCTCGACGGCGCGGCCTTGGGCCTTGACCTGGGCGACCGGCGGTGTACCGAAAGGGTGTGCCTCGGCCATGCCTGCGGCGCCGAGCAGCGCCAGTGCGGCAGCGAGGCCGATCAGCAGGAGACGGGCGGCGTAGCTGCGGGTGGCGCGGAGGGTGTGCACAGTGGTGGTCCCGTCGGGAGTGGAGCGCCGCGAGTTGCCTCCCCTGGCGGGGGAGGCAACTCGCGGACGGTTGATCAGTGGTCGTTACCGCGCAGGTGGCGGGCAGCCAGTGCGTGGAGCGTGCCGTCGTCGGTGAGGGCGAAGACGTAGTCACCGCTGACGGAGAGCGCCGAGGCCACACTGGCGCCAAGGTTGTACTCGGTCAGCAGCTTGCCGGTGGCGCGGTCCAGGACGACCAGGCGACCGTCGCGGGTGCCCGCGTACACCAGGTCCTTGGTGACCAGGGCGTGCATCGCGGGCGAGTTGAGGTCCCCGCTGCACCCCACAGGGGTCCTGCCGGGCTGGTAGCCGACCTTGGTCTCCCAGATCGGCTTGGACGGGTCGGCCGCGCTGGTGTCGTAGGCGCGGATGACGCCGTCGCGGCTTGCGATGTAGGCGGTGGTGCCCCAGATCGCGGGGCTGGTCAGCGGAGCGGGGCCGCTCTCGCCGCAGCCGCTGCCGCCGCCCAGCGGGGACTGCCACAGCACCGCACCGGTGCTGAGGTTGTGCCCGCGGACGCCGCTGTTCGTCATCGTCACCAGCTGCGGGTCCCCGTTGGCCGGGTCGGTCAGGGCCGGGGACGAGTGGCTGGCGATGTCGCCGTTGGTGTCCTTCGCCCACAGCTGGCGGCAGCCGACGAGGTCCAGGGCGACCACCGTGTTGCTGGAACCGGTGTGCATGTAGGCGATGTCGGAGCCGGGCTGGCGGACCGCCGTGCTGTGGAACTGGCCCCAGCTCGTCGCGCCGTTGAAGCCGCCCAGCAGGTCGCCGGTCTTGGCGTCACGGCACTCGACCTTGCTCCAGTTCTGGTAGACGGCGACGGTGCGCGGCTCGGCGTTCAGGTCGAAGACGGTGACCGGACCACCGGCCCGGCCGTACCGGCGCACGGTGTCGCCGTACTGCTTCTCGTCCTCGATCTTCTGCCAGACGACGTGGCCGTCCTCGGCGTCCAGAGCGTAGATCCGGCCGACAGCGGTGGTCAGGTAGACCTTGCCGTCGTGGTAGGTCGGCGCCGACTCGGCGTCACCGTCCAGATAGGTGCGCCAGATCTCGCGGCCGGACTTGATGTCGTAGGCCAGCATCATGTGGTTCGGTGAGTCGAACGCCCTCGAGGAGACGATCACCTTGCCGTCCACGACGACCGAACCGTTGAGGTTGAACTGCTCGCCGGTGTTGGCCGCCCACTGCAGGTCGAGCTCGGCGCCCGGGTTGTCGCTGCCGGCGGAGCGCCCCGCCTCGTCGCGGCCCTGACGCAGCCAGTCCTGGCCGGTCTTCGGCGCGGCCAGCTTGCCTTCGGGCACCACCGTGAAGGTGTTGGTGACGGTGGGCCACGCCTTGCCGCGAGTGTCGACCGCGGTCATCTCGGCCGTGTAGGTGTCCGGCCGCATGCCGGGGAGACGGTCGCTGACCCGGGTCCAGGAGTTCCGGGCGGCCGGGCAGGGCTCCGGGGTGCCACCGGGGGCCGTGTAGCAGTTCTCGATACCGGTCTTGCGGACGCCGGTGCCGAACGTCATCCGCTCGTCGTGCCAGGCGATGTGGCCGCGCGAGTCGCGAATGGTCAGCGAGGCCGTGGCCGGGGTGCGACCGGCGTCCTCGGTGTACAGCTCGATCGGGATTCCCGCGCTGTTGCCGTGCACACTGCCCTGGGCGGGGCTGACCAGCGCGACCGCGTTGCGGACGTCGAACTGGCGGTGGGTGCCCATGACGTAGCCGGTGTCCTCGTTGCGCTTCGTGCTCGGGTCATCGTAGATGCCCTTGAAGTCGAGGATCTTGAAGTCCGCGCGGGCACCGTCGATGCCGTACTCGCCCTGGTTGTTGATCTCAACCGAGCGGTTGAAGGCACCACGGCGGTACTCGGCCTGCTGGTTGTGGCCGGCGGCGAACATCCGCACGTCGTACTTCGACAGCTCGTCGATGGTCGGCTGCATGCCGGCCCCCGGACCCCACTGGGTGAACAGCGAGCGGTGTGCGAAGACCAGCACCTGCTTGCCGACCGCGTGGCGCTTGAGGTCCTCGCGCAGCCAGTCCAGTTGCGGCTTCAGGCCGCTGGCGTCGTAGTTGTCCTCAAGGACGACGATGTGACGGCCGTTGCGGTCGAAGCTGTACCACTCGGGGCCGAGGTTGCGGCGGTAGTACTCCAGGCTGCCCGCATAGCCCTTGGAGGTGGCTGTGCCGCCGATGTCGTGGTTGCCGACCACGGGGTAGAAGGGCATGCCGAGCTTGCCGTCGGTCAGGCCCTTGCGCAGGATGTCGTAGCCGCGCTGACGCCGCGGCTCCGCCGCGTAGTCGGTCACGGTGTTGTCACCGGTCGTGATCGCCATGGTGGCGCCGTCGACCTCGGACATCGCCTCGACCTGCCTGGGCCACCACTGTGACGCGCTGAGGGCGGCGCCGTCCGTGGTGTTGCTGACCTCGATGTCGGAGTTCATCACCCACTTTTCGGTGGGGTTGGCGGCGTTCTTGTCCTTGACGAGGGCGAAGTCGATGCCGGAGTGCGGGTCTTCGCCCTCCGGGACCTTGTGGAAGAACTGCGGGATGTAGTCCTCGCGCAGTGCGGGGGTGTAGCCGTTCGGGGAGACGATGCTGATGAGGTCGGTCTCCCGGCGGGTCGGGTCGATCTGCAGGGTGTACGAGCCGTCGGGGCCGGTCGTCGTCCAGATGGAGCCGTCCGTGACGTCGACCCCGGGCATCGGAGCCTCGCCCGGGTCGCGCTTGCCGTTGCCGTTGGTGTCCTCGAAGACCGTGCCCGTGACGGTGACTGTGTTCGCGGTCGCCGCTGCTTCCTCGGCGAACGGCGCCGCCATGGCCGCCTGGGGAGCCAGGAAGGACAACGTCACCGCGCCAGCGACGGCCAGCTTGATCCGCCCGCGGCCGGCACGCACCCTGGCGACCAGCTGGGCGAGCTGGAGCCGCCCGGTGCGGATCTGCCACACCGCGAGCAGCAGCGCGGCGGCCAGCACGATGCCGAGCGCCACCGCTGCCCACGGGAAGGTGGGAAGCGCGTGGGCACCCGACGCGTCGACAACCGGGGTCTGCGCGTTGGCATTGACCGTGGTGCCGTCGAACTCGACGACGGCCTGGGTCAGCCCGCCCTGCTTCAGCATCGCGGTCAGGTCGAGCTTGTCGACGTGGCAGCCCCACGCGAGCTCGACCACCACACCGCCGGGGACGCCGCCGGCGTCCCCGGCGACGCCGGAGCCGGTGGCGGGGCAGCTCGCGCTCAACAGGTGCGACGCCCAGGCACCCGCCTTCTGCGGTGACACCACGTCACGATGGACTATCAGCCGCCCACTGGTGACGTCGTCCTTGGTCGCGATGACGAGTTCGGCGTGCTGCGGTGACACATGCGCCGCGGCAGGCTGTGCACCAAAACACAGGATGAAGGAGAGCAGTGCAAGGCCAAGCCCAGCTGCTCTGTGGAGGAATCTCATGGACACGGAGGCTAGCTTGACTAGACAACTTGCCGGTCCTGGAAAGCGCGATCTTCATCGAACGGTCCACGGGAATTCATGCGTGGGCGCGTGAGGCCTCCCATGGCGGCGCCGGCCGGTCAATCGGCGTCGGGCCGCAGGACGAGCGCGCACGAACCGCCTTTGCCGGTGAGCCGCTGAGTGACGGCGTCGCTGCTCCGTGCCCCGCACGAGGGGGCGGCTTCCTTAGACCGACCGGCACATGGGAGGCGGCGTCACGGGGGCTGGGCACGCACATCTGCGGCGTTGTCGTCAGTCAACAACTCCCACCTGCATCCACCGACATCTACACCAAGGTGGAACGTCCGATCCGCAACCGGCTCCAACCTTGAGCAGGATCCCGGGATCCCATGCGCCCGAGGTGCCGCGAGTCACGATGGACGCCCTCATGGCGCGGGTCGAGCCAGTGCGCCCATCGGCGCATCACCATCGGGTGACGCCTGAAGGCGTGGACTCATCAGTACTCGGCCGGACACACCGACGAACAGCTTGCGGGGGCGGACAGCGCGGGCAGGAACGGCTGCGACCAGGCATTCCATAACAGGAAAACAATTCGCTTCTGTCCACTCGGGACTTGGGCATATGAAAGGGCAATCACCCCGGGTACGGCCCTGATCTCTACTCCGATCGGCCGAATGCCCAGCGGCTCACTTCGTGAGCCGGGACCCTCTCGCCTAAAGTGCCCGCGTGGCCGGTATGCCGTCGGCCGAAGGAGCGTTGAAGTGGCGAACAGGGTCACCGTCGGACCGGATGATTCCGACGATTCATACGAGGACGAACTGCCGGTAAAGCAGAAGCGGCCAGGCAGCGTCGCCGTGAAATGGGCGACGACCACCGATCACAAGACGATCGGCACGATGTACCTCATCACGTCGTTCGCGTTCTTCGTCATCGGCGGTGTGCTGGCGCTCCTCATGCGCGCCGAGCTGGCCCGCCCCGGCACGCAGATCCTGTCGAACGAGCAGTTCAACCAGTTGTTCACGATGCACGGCACGGTCATGCTGCTGATGTTCGCGACGCCGCTGTTCGCCGGGTTCGCGAACTGGATCATGCCGCTGCAGATCGGCGCGCCGGACGTGGCGTTCCCGCGGCTGAACATGTTTGCGTACTGGCTGTACCTCTTCGGCTCGATCATCGCCGTCAGCGGCTTCCTCACCCCGCAGGGTGCGGCCGACTTCGGCTGGTTCGCCTACTCCCCGCTCACGGACGCCGTTCGTTCGCCGGGCATCGGCGGCGACCTGTGGATCATGGGCCTGGCCTTCTCCGGCTTCGGCACGATCCTCGGGTCGGTCAACTTCATCACCACGATCGTCTGCATGCGCGCACCCGGCATGACGATGTTCCGGATGCCGATCTTCGTGTGGAACGTCCTGCTGACCGCCGTGCTGGTCCTGCTGGCCTTCCCGGTGCTCGCCGCCGCGCTCCTCGCGCTGGAGGCGGACCGCAAGTTCGGTGCGCACGTATTCGACGCGGCCAATGGCGGCGCACTGCTCTGGCAACACCTCTTCTGGTTCTTCGGCCATCCAGAGGTGTACATCATCGCCTTGCCGTTCTTCGGAATTGCCTCCGAAATCATTCCCGTCTTCAGCCGCAAACCGATCTTCGGTTATGTCGGTCTGATCTCCGCGACGATTGCCATCGCGGGCCTCTCCATTACTGTGTGGGCGCACCACATGTACGTCACCGGTGGTGTGCTACTGCCGTTCTTCTCGTTCATGACGTTCCTCATCGCGGTGCCGACCGGTGTGAAGTTCTTCAACTGGATCGGCACGATGTGGGGAGGTTCGGCCTCCTTCGAGACACCGATGCTCTGGACCGTCGGCTTTCTCGTCACGTTCCTCTTCGGTGGTCTGACCGGCGTCATCCTGGCCTCGCCGCCGCTGGACTTCCACGTCTCGGACTCCTACTTCATCGTCGCGCACTTCCACTACGTCGTCTTCGGCACCGTGGTCTTCGCGATGTTCGCCGGATTCCACTTCTGGTGGCCGAAGTTCACCGGCAAGATGCTGGACGAGCGACTCGGCAAGATCACGTTCTGGACGCTTTTCGTGGGCTTCCACGGCACGTTCCTGGTGCAGCACTGGCTCGGCGCGGAGGGTATGCCGCGTCGTTACGCGGACTACCTCGCCGCCGACGGCTTCACCCTGCTGAACACGATCTCGTCCATTTCCTCGTTCCTCCTCGGGCTTTCCATGCTGCCGTTCTTCTACAACGTGTGGAAGACCGCCAAGTACGGGAAACCGGTCGAGGTCGACGACCCGTGGGGCTACGGCCGTTCGCTGGAGTGGGCAACCTCCTGCCCGCCGCCGCGTCACAACTTCCTCACGCTGCCGCGGATCCGCTCCGAATCCCCGGCATTCGACCTCCATCACCCGGAGATCAGCTCCATCGAGGAGATCGGCAGACGTCCGGCCGCCCCGGCGACAGCGGCGCCGGGGGACGAGCAGGCGTGAGGACACGTGCCGGAGGACAGCGTGTTCGTAGGGGCTGATATGGAGGACGACGGCCCGCTCGCTCGGCTCGGCGACCACCCCCTGTCGAGTGCGGAGGGCGAAGAGGCGCGCCGCCGGGCCATCCGCTTCGCTGAGCAGCTGCCCTGGCTGACGGCTGCTCAGCGGGCCGAGATCGAACGTGTCTTCGCTGCCGACTGGGCTGCCGCTGCGCGGGTGATCGACGCCCGGGTCTCCGCTCGGTCGGCCGAACTCGTCATCGAGTACGCCACCCGCTACCGATTTCTCAGAACGCGCTGTCTGCTGGCCCTCGCGGCCGGCATCGGCGTGGTGACCGGCCTCCTCGGCGTTGCCCTGCTCGTCGCCCGCTGACGTCCGTCCTCGCGGACCGGCCCGGCCTGTGCGCTGACGCAGTCCGCACCAGCGGAGAAGGCCGATCCCGCTGGCAGGTTCCCGGGCCAGGCGCATCCACGTTCGGCGATCCCAGGTGCCGAGCCCGACCGGCTTTATTCAGGGCGACATGCTGCAGCCGGTGGCGGGCGAGGTGCCGTCCGGGGCGGTTTCATGGCCCGCCCCGGCCCCCGGGGCGGAGCCGACGGAGTCCGGGGGCAAACGTGGGGCGCCGCCTTCTCACATGTTGATCATGTGCCCGGCAAGCCCGTGCACGGCCTCCTTGACCGCCTCGCCGAGCGTCGGGTGGGCGTGGACGTTTCGAGCGACCTCGTGGACCGTCAGGTCCCACTGCTGAGCCAGGGTGAGCTCCGGCAGTAGTTCGGTGACGTCCGGGCCGATGAGGTGGGCACCGATGATCTCTCCGTACTTCGCGTCGCTGATCAGCTTCACGAAGCCGGTCGTGTCGCCCAGGCCGTGCGCCTTGCCGTTCGCGGTGAAGGGGAACTTGGCCACCTTGACGTCGAAGTCCTTCTCGCGCGCCTGCTCCTCGGTCCAGCCGAAGCTCGCGATCTGCGGCTGACAGTAGGTGGCACGCGGGATCATCGGGTAGTCGAGCTCCATGGTTTCGGCTCCCGCGATGGTCTCGGCCGCGACCACGCCCATCGCCTCGGCGGCGTGCGCGAGCATCAGCTTCGCGGTGACGTCGCCGATCGCATAGATGTGCGGCACGGATGTGCGGCAGCGGCCGTCGACATCGATCGCGCCGCGCTCGGTGATGCGTACGCCTGTGCTCTCCAGACCGTAGTCGGTGACGTTCGGTGTGAAGCCGATCGCCTGCAGAACCTTGTCGGCCTCCAGGACCTGCTGGGCGCCGTCCTTGCCGGTGACCGTGACGCGGACCTGCGGGCCGGACTCGTCGATCGAATCGACGCGGGTCGAGGTGAGTACGCCGATGCCCAACTTCCTGTATTGCCGAGCCAGTTCGGCAGAGACGTCCGCGTCCTCGAGCGGCGCCATCCGGTCCAGGAACTCAACGACGGTGACTTTCACGCCGTAGTTGTGCAAGACATACGCGAATTCGACACCGATGGCGCCGGCGCCCGCGATCAGAATGGACTGCGGCAGGTCCTCGGCAAGGATCTGCTCTTCGTACGTCACCACGCGTGAGGTGCGGCGGGTCCCCGGCAGAAGCTTCGGAGTCGCTCCGGCGGCGATGATGCAGTGGTCGAAGCTGATCGTCTGGGTCGAGCCGTCGAAGAGGGCCACGTCGAGCGTGTGCGAGTCCACAAACGTGCCACGGCCGCTGATCTCCGTGATCCCGTTCTTCTTCATCAGGTAGTGGACACCCTTGACCCGGCCGTCCGCGACACGGCGACTGCGCCGGAACGCCTCGCCGTAGTCGAAGGACACCTGCCCTTCGACCTTGATACCGAAGGTCTTGGCCTCGCGTGTGACGATGTGCGCCAGTTCGGCGTTGCGCAGCAAGGCCTTGGTGGGGATGCAACCGACGTTCAGACAGACGCCGCCCCAGTACTTGGCCTCGACGACGGCGACTCGCTTGCCCAACTGGGCGGCGCGAATGGCGGCGACATATCCGCCTGGGCCTGCTCCGAGTACGACGACGTCGAAGCGCTCATCCTGCTCATCCATGGAAATTTCCTTTCTGATGGGGATCGGCCGGGCCTGCGGTGAGAGTCGGCTCATCCTGGTCGAACAGCCTGTGCACCCAGCTCGGCGGCTGTGGTTTCCGACACCCGTCCGCAGCAGGAATATCACCCGGAAGGCAATGCGGACGATCGCGTGGCGGGTCACCTCGTCGATCACCTTTCCGTCCCCAGCAGCATGCTCCATCGGCCACGTGTTGCTGTGCTGCACCACCGTCCGCAGCCGGCCGCCCCGAATCCCGTCGTGTCGCGCACGGAGTCAGCCGGATAGTGTGATCACCGGGCGACGACGGCAGTACGACAAGGGGGCAAGGACGGTGGCCGAAGGTGGGGCAGTGACCGGGGCACTCAGGTGTCGCGGCGTGTGTACGTTGCGGGCGTCCGGTGCTTCCCGGCGCCCTTGCGCCGAAGGACGGCGCTGAGCGCCGACGGCCCTCGCCCGTCGGGCGGCGTCCCCGTCGCGCCGGATGCCGCAGAGGCATCCCTGCTCACGTTCCTCGGCCTGGAGCCGTTGGAGGACGCCGTGTACCGGCTCCTCGTCGACCGGCCCGACAGTGAACCCGCCGCGCTCGCGGGTGAGTCGACCGGGCCTGTCGAGGAGGTCGCACGCGCCCTCGACGTCCTGGTGGAACGCGGTCTCGCCAGCGCCCAGCCCGTCGGCGACGCCGTCCTCCACTACCGGGCCTCCTCCCCCGTGCTCGCTCTCGGTCCCCTGCTGGAATCCCGGCGGGCGGCCTTGCACCGCGTCGAGTCACTCGTGACAACCCTGGCCGAACGGCACCGTTCAGCCCAGGCCCATGCCTCGGGAGCGCCCATCGAGGTGCTGTCGGGGGCGGCTGCGATCCGGCGCAGGCTCCTGCTGATGCAGGATCAGGCCACCATCGAGGTGTGCAGCATGATTCCGCTGCGCGATTACCACGCGGTGATCACCTTCGAGGACAACCACGACGAGATCGAGGACGTGCTGATGCGGCGCGGGGTCGCCATCCGGGGCGTCGTCGAGCGCAGCTGGCTCGAACGTCCCGGAGTAGCGGCGACGATAGCCACCTATGCCGCCCAGGGCCAGTTCATCTCCGTCGTCGACAAGCTGCCCATCTCACCTCGGACCGTGTCTTCTACCGCATCAGTGGCGGATTCCTGATCCCGAGCACCACCATCGGATCGACGCCGGCCGCCGATGTGACTCAGATGAAGAGCCTGACCTACCCGAAGAGTCTGTACGTCGCCCAGTTCTCGGTCAGCGACGAGTACTTCGCCTACTCGACGTACGACTTCTGGGGCGCTCTCGGCTCCTGGAACGGCCCGACCAAGGTGAAGGTCTCCACGACGGCGGACGTGCTGGCCGGTCGGAACAACTTCAGCCTCGCCTCCTGCTCCTCCGGTTCGCAGCTGGCCCCGTCGCTCGGTGACGGACAGCGCATCGTCTGGCTGGACACCACGGCAGCTGCGACGGACGTGGTGACGCGCGGGACGTTCGCTGGCACCTGCGAGTAGTGCCGTGACCGGCAATGTTTGCCCCATGAGGAGCGTCGTCCGGTACGTGCGATCGCAAGGCGGCCGGAAGTCCTCGTAGCGGAGCTACCAGGGCTTGTGGCCAACGCAGCGAGCGGGCATGCCGGACGACGCGACGGGGCAAAGCCCGCCGGGAGGGGCACCAGCATCCGCCACATGTCCGAGGCGGTCATCGGATCTTCCGGTGACCGCCTCTTCGCGCACGGACCTCGGCCCGCAGCCTCGCTCCGCACATCACCGGCCGCTGCCGGACGTCACGGGGGTGACATGGTTCCGGGCAGCACAGGCCGAACCCGACGGACCGATCGGGCAGTCCCCCGTCGGTGGCCGGTCGGGCGCGACGGGGGGCCTACGCTCCTGCGGCGTGCTCGATCAGGAGATGACGGGGACCTCGCAGCACGGGGCTGCGCCGGTACGGAGGCGGGTCCTCGACCAGACGGGGGTCGTCGAGGTGGCGGAGGAGCGCGTCGAGCGCGATCTGCGCCTCGATACGGGCGAGCGGGGCACCGAAGCAGTTGTGGATGCCGCTGCCGAAGCCGAAGTGCTGATTGTCCTCGCGCATCGGGTCGAACCGGTCGGGGTCATGGAATCGCAGGGGGTCCCGGTTGCCGGAAGCCAGCACGAGGATCAGGGGTGCGCCCTTGGGAATGGTGATGCCCGCGACGTCGATATCGGTGAGCGGTGTGCGATGTGGCAGAAAATGGACAGGGGGCTCGTAGCGCAGCAGTTCCTCCACCGCCCTCGGCATGAGTTCGGGCGCGGCGCGCAGCCGCTCCAGGATGTCGGGGTGGCGCAGCAGGGTGAGCATGCCGTTGGTGATCAGGTTGACGGTCGTCTCGTGACCGGCGATGAGCAGCAGTACCGCTGTGGCCATCAGTTCCGGATGTGTGAGGCGTCCTTGGGGACCTTCGTCATTGGCAAGGGCGGAGAGCAGGTCCCCGGACGGGTGGCCGCGCCGTTCTTCGGCGAGTGCGCCCAGATAGTGCGCCATCGCCATCCGTGCCTCCTGGGCCGACCGCCGACGCTGCTCCGGGTCATCCCCGGGCGTGGGGTCGAAACCGGCGATGATCGCGTTCGTCCAGGCGCGGAGATGGGGCACATCCTCCTGGGGCACGCCCAGGAGCCGACAGATCACGGTGACGGGGAGCGGGTAGGCAAAATCGTCGACGAGGTCGATCCGGTCCTTGTCCTGGAACGAGCGGATCAGTTCCTCGGCGATGCGGGTGATGTCGCCGTGCAGGGCGTCGATCCGTCCCGGGGAGTGCGGCGGACCGAAGGGGCGCATGGCGAGGCGGCGGAGCCGGTCGTGTTCGGGGTCGTCGACACGGATGAAGGCCGGCGGCAGTTCGTCCGTCCCGGCCAGAGCTACGTCCGGGTCCGGGTCCTTACGGTTACGGAGGTCCGAGCTGATCCGTGGGTCATGAAGCAGAGCGGCGATCTCGTGGTAGGTGCCCACCAGGTAGCTGCCGTTGTTCTGTCGTACCACCCCGCTCTCGCGCAGTTCCGCGTAGAGCGGATACGGGTCGGCGCGGTTCGCGTAATCGGTGATGCGCTCAAAGAGAGTGTCCGGGGGCATGCGTGGGGCTCCTCATCGACGGTGGGTGGCGGTCGGGGACGCCGATCACGAGGCGCCGGGGCCTGCCGGCTCGCCGACCAGGATGGCCTGTACTGGACAGGCCGCCGCCGCGCGTCGGACGCGCTCATGCTGATCGTCGGGCACTCTCGGCCTGATCATCAGGGCCTCCTCGCCATGCAGTTCGAACACCTGGGGGGCGAGAAACACGCACTGCGCGTAACCCTGGCACCGATTGAGGTCGACAGCGATCTGCATTCCGGCCCACTCCTCCGTGCCACCGTTATCCCTGTCCTATTACCTGCCGGAGTGCGGCGCCAACGGTGCTGGGCCGTGCGGGTTCGCACCGGCCGACCGATCAGGGAAGGCGGTGGCCGCAGCAGACCGTGCGCCAGGGACGCACCGGTGCGATGCGCCAACGGCGCACGATGATGCTGTCGGCCCGCACACCGCCCGTCGGGCCGGCGCTCCGGTGTCCGAGGGAGTCATCGGCCCGGCCCATCGGTTCGCCGGCCTTCCGCCGGGAGACGTCCGTCAACGGCATGTCGCGGCATTCAGCCGGGGCGACGCCTGTTGATAATGACGCGTCACGGCAGAGCGGCGATGGGAGCCCGATGCGGGGCCGACAACTGCGCATCGGACTTGCTGGTGCCCCTGCTCGGAGCAGTGAGCGCATGCGGCCGTACCGGCGAGCACAGCGGGGACGCTTCAGCCCGTGCCAGGGGTTCGAGCCGTTCCTGGTGGCCGCAGGCGGGCGCACGGCCGTTGGGTCGACGCGGCTCACCGGAATCCAAGCCTGCGGGCGCTGGGCATCGGTCGACCGGCATCGAGGGCCGGCTGCCTCTCCCCTCTCATCCGGGGCCATCAGGAGACCCGCCGCACGACGTCGGTCTCCGGTGAAAGCAGCCGGGGTGGGGCCGTTCCCTTCCCCGTAAGCGCGGATGCGCGGGCCAGCGGTGTGGCGCTGGGCAAACCGAGGCGCCCACAAGGTCGTCGAAGCAACCAGAAAGGCAGTGCCATGGATGAGCGACAGGCAGCCACCGGAATGATTGCGGGTCGTGATGCGAAGCTCGCGCTTCCGGTCGCGGACACGGTGGGCTGGGGTCCGCTGGATGTACGAGCGGTGGACACCGTACGCGTTCTGGCCGCTGACGCGGTCCAGAAGGTGGGAAACGGTCATCCGGGAACCGCGATGAGCCTGGCCCCGCTGGCCTATCTGCTGTTCCAGCAGGTCATGCGCCACGACCCTGCCGATGACCAATGGCTGGGTCGCGATCGATTCGTGCTCTCCTGCGGGCACTCGAGTCTCACTCTGTACATCCAGCTGTACCTCAGCGGGTACGGACTGGAGCTGCGGGACCTCGAGCAGCTCCGTACCTGGGGCTCCGCGACACCGGGGCATCCGGAATACCGCCACACCCGGGGTGTGGAGGTCACCACGGGCCCGCTGGGCCAGGGGCTGGCCGCCGCGGTGGGGATGGCGCTGGCGGCACGGCGCGAGCGCGGGCTGCTGGATCCCGACGCCCCGCCAGGTGCGAGCCCATTCGACCATCACGTGTACGTCGTCGCCTCGGACGGCGACCTCATGGAAGGAGTCACATCGGAGGCGAGTTCGCTCGCCGGGCACCAGGAACTGGGCAATCTGGTCGTCTTCTACGACTCCAACCACATCTCGATCGAGGACGACACCGAGATCTCGTTCAGCGAGGATGTCGTCGCGCGCTACTCCGCGTACGGATGGCAGGTGCAGACAGTCGACTTCACGCTCACGGGCTCCTATGTCGAGGACGTCGACGCTCTCTCGGCGGCGATCACGGCCGCCAAGCAGGACACTTCACGGCCGTCCATGATCGTGCTGCGTACGGTCATCGGCTGGCCCGCCCCCACGAAGCAGAACACCGGAAAGGCCCATGGCGCAGCACTCGGTGACGAAGAAGTCGCCGCCACCAAGACCTTGCTGGGCTTCGACCCGGGTCGGAGCTTCGTCGTGGAGGATGAAGTCCTGGCGCACGTCAGGAAGGTGCGGGAGCGGGGCGCTGCTGCCCGTCGCCAGTGGGAGAGCGTGTATGAGAGGTGGCGCGCTGCCCATCCTGACCGGGCCGCGCTGCTTGACCGGTTGCGCGACCGGCGTCTGCCCGACGGCTGGGCCGACAAGCTGCCGACTTTCCCCGCCGACCCTGCCGGAATGGCCACCCGCAAGGCATCCGGCGAGGTACTGACGGCGCTGGCGCCCGTCCTGCCCGAACTGTGGGGTGGGTCCGCCGATCTTGCGGGGAGCAATAACACCACGATGAAGGGGGAACCCTCCTTCATCCCGGTCGCCAAGCAGACGGCCGAGTGGAAGGGCAATCCCTATGGGCGGACGTTGCACTTCGGCATCCGTGAGCACGCCATGGCCGCGATCCTCAATGGCATCGCGTTGCAGGGGCTGACACGTCCCTACGGCGGCACATTCCTCGTCTTCAGCGACTACATGCGTCCGGCTGTCCGTCTGGCAGCGCTCATGCGGCTCCCGGCCACCTACGTCTGGACGCATGACTCCATCGGGTTGGGCGAGGACGGGCCCACCCATCAGCCCGTCGAGCACCTGGCCGCGCTACGGGCGATTCCTGGCCTCGACATCGTACGGCCGGCCGATGCGAACGAGACCAGCGTCTGCTGGCGCACCATCATCGAGCATCAGGACAGGCCCGCCGGTCTCGTGCTCACCCGGCAGCCGCTGCCCGTCCTGGAACGGGGCACCGACACCCATGCCCCGGCCGAGGAAGCGGCCCGTGGCGCGTACGTCCTCGTGGACTGCGCCGACGGGCTGCCCGACGTCGTCCTTGTCGCGACCGGCTCGGAAGTGCACATCGCCCTGCAGGCGCGTGACCTGCTGGCTGCCGAAGGGTACGAGGCACGCGTGGTGTCCATGCCGTGCCGGGAGTGGTTCCACTCCCAGCCCTCTGCCTATCAGAACGCGGTGCTGCCACCCGCTGTGCGCGCCCGCGTGAGCGTCGAGGCGGCCGTCGGTCAGGGCTGGCGCGACATCGTGGGCGACGCGGGCCACATCGTCAGTCTGGAGCACTTCGGCGCCTCCGCCGACTATCAGCGCCTCTACCGGGAATTCGGCATCACGCCGCAGGCTGTGGTTGCCGCAGCCCTCAGCAGCATCCGTGCGACCTCCGGCCCGGTGCAGCCAGGTGGAGAGCGGCCCGCCCAGGCCTCCTGAACGCAGTGACCGTGGACTCTCCGGGCTGACGACCACCTGCTGGAAGGCAAGCCGGATGAACGTCACCACGTTGTTCACCCTCGGGTCATCGTGGCCCTCATCGCGTGTCGACGTATGCCCGGAGAGCCCACCCTTCGCAGGTGCTCGTGCACCTGGCGGACCGCCATCGCACCCTCGCCCACCGCGGAGGCCACCCGCTTGACCGAGCCGCTGCGGACGTCGCCGACAGCGAAGAGTCCCGGGAGCCCGGTCTCCAGGGCGAGCGGGGCACGGGCGAGGTGGCGCCAGAGGTTCGCGGGGACGTCGACCACGTCCGGGCCCGTGCGGATGAAGCCGTGCGGGTCCAGGTCGACGGCCGCGTCGAGCCAGGAACTGGCGGGGCGCGCGCCGATGAAGACGAACAGGGCGCGCGCTGCCAGCACCTGCCGTTCGCCGGTTCTGTTGTCCTGGACGAGAACGGACTCGACCCGGTCGCTGCCGGTGACTTCCCGGACCTCGGTGTGCATCATCACATCGATCCGGGGATGCCGTTCGATCCGGTCGATCAGGTAGCGGGACATGCTGTGGGTGAGGTCGCCACCACGTACGAGCAAATGCACTGCGGGCGAGTGACGTGCCAGGAACAGCGCGGCCTGGCCGGCGGGGTTGCCGCCGCCTACGACGGCCACGGGGTCCATACGGCAGTTTCTCGCCTCCCAGAGAGTGGCGGCGTAGTGGACCCCGGCTCCTTCGAGCCGTTCGACGCCGGGCGCGGGCAGACGCCGGTACCGGGCGCCGGTGGCCACCACGACGGTGTGGGCGGAGATCGTGGCGCCGTCGGTGAGCGTCACGACGTGGGACCCGTCCCGTTGTTCCAGGACTGCGGCTTCGGCGGGGACCGTGATCCGGGCGCCGAACCGGTCGGCCTGGATGGCGGCGCGTTCGGCGAGTTCGGTGCCGGAGATCCCGGCGGGGAATCCGAGGTAGTTCTCGATCCGGGAGGAGGTTCCGGCCTGACCGCCGGTGGCCACGGCTTCCAGGACGACCGTGGCCAGGCCTTCCGAGGCCCCGTACACGGCCGCGGCCAGACCTGCGGGTCCCGCGCCGACCACCAGCAGGTCGCAGACGGCTTCTGTGGGGGTGTCGGAGCGCAGGCCTATCACCCGTACCAGTTCGGCGTCGGTGGGGTTGCGCAGCACCCGGTCGTCGTGCCAGACCACTACGGGGGTCTCTTCGGGTGTCACTCCCACACGGCGCAGCAGCACCTCGGCCTCGGTGTCCTTCTCCAGATCGATCCAGCGATGCGGGAGCCGGTTGCGGGCGGTGAACTCGAGCAGCCTGCGGGTGTCCGGGGAGAACGCGGAGCCGATGATCCTGAAACCGGTGGCCATCCCGGCCAGCAGTGTCCGACGCAGAAGGCAGGCGCGCAGGATGAGGTCGCCGAGCGCGGGTTCGCGGACGAGCAGGTCGCGCAGTTCGGCCGAACCGACCGCCAGGACCTCACCGGGGGCACGGACCACGGCGGTGAGCAAGGCGGCCTGAGCTTCCAGCAGGCCGAGCTCGCCGAGGAAACTGCCGGGGCCATGGAGCTGGTAGGTCCTCTCCCGACCGCCATGGCCTTTTACCACGGCCACCGTGCCGCTCAGGACGACGAAGAACTCCTGACTGGGCCTGCCCGCCTGATAGAGCAGTTCGCCTTCGACGGTCGGCCACCGCTGTCCACAGGCGCTCAGCGCCTCGATCTGGTCATCCGTCAATTGTGGGTACGCGTCGTACGACGTGGGCGTTTCAGCGGTCACAGTGCACTTCCCTTGGGGTGGAGATGAGGGCGGGAGAGCTCAGACCATGGCTTCGTGGACGAAACACCAGCGCCAGTCCTCACCGGGCTCGAAGGACTGCACGATGGGATGTCCGGTCGTGGCGGCATGTCCGCGGGCATGGCGCATCGGGGAGGAGTCGCAGCATCCGACATGGCCACAGGTGAGACAGAGCCGCAGATGGATCCAGGAGGAACCGAGGCGCAAGCATTCCTCGCACCCCTGCGGGGTCCTGGCGGTGACGGGTCGGACCAGTGAGATGTGTGGGTCGGGCGGGGTGGTCATCGCGGCCTCCAGGGTCGGTCAGGCGGGCCGGGCGCTGTCCGTCAGTGCCCGCTCCACCCACTGGCGCAGCACCGGGGCGGGCGCGGCGCCGGCCTGGCGGGCGATGGTCCGGCCCTGGTCGAGGACCAGCAGAGTGGGGACGGCCTGGACCTCGAAGCGCCGGGCGAGCGCCGGTGACTTGTCGATGTCGACCTTCACCAGTTTGATCCGGCCGGCCAGGTCGTCGGCGACCTTCTCCAGAGCGGGGCTGACCATCCGGCACGGGCCGCACCAGGTGGCCCAGAGATCGACGAGGACCGGCAGACCGGCCTGCTCGGCGACGGTTCCGAAGTCGGAGTCCCCCGCTTCGGCGATCCAGGGCAGCGGAGCTCGGCAGTTGCCGCACCGGGGGCGGCCCTGCGCGGCGGCGGGGACACGGTTCATCTTGCCGCAGGTGCCGCAGCGGGCGGTGTGACCGACCGGGGAGGCGCTCATGACGACTCCTTCGGCTCGTCCCGGAGCGTGAAGGCCAGTTCGTCGTCCTGGGCGTCGACCAGGATCGTCACGCCCTCGGTCGCCTCGCCGCTGAGCAGCGCGCGGCCGATCCTGGTCTCGACCTCGTGGGAGATGAAGCGGCGCAGCGGACGCGCGCCGTAGACCGGGTCGTAGCCTTCGGCGGCGATGAGACGGCGGGCCTGTTCGGTGAGGACGAGGGAGATGCGCTGGTCGGCGAGGCGACGGCGCAGCTCGTCGAGGAGCAGGTCGACGATGCGTTCGATCTGCGCCAGGCCGAGCGGGTGGAAGAGGACGATGTCGTCGACACGGTTGAGGAATTCGGGGCGGAAGTGGCTGTTGAGTTCGCTCATCACGAGTTCCCGTACCTCGGGCTTGATCTCGCCGGCGTCGGTGGCGTCCTCGAGCAGGTACGGGGAGCCGAGGTTCGAGGTCATGATGACGACCGTGTTGCGGAAGTCGACGGTTCGCCCCTGGGCGTCGGTGATCCTGCCGTCGTCCAGGACCTGGAGCAGCGTGTTGAACACGTCGGCGTGGGCCTTCTCGATCTCGTCGAAAAGGACGACGGAGTACGGCTTGCGGCGCACCGCCTCGGTGAGCTGGCCGCCCTCCTCGTAGCCGACGTATCCGGGCGGTGCGCCCACGAGGCGGCTCACGGTGTGCCTCTCCTGGTACTCGCTCATGTCGAGGCGGATCATGTTGCTCTCACTGTCGAAGAGTGCGGCGGCGAGGGTCTTGGCCAGCTCGGTCTTTCCGACGCCCGTGGGGCCCAGGAAGATGAACGAGCCGATCGGCCGGCGTGGGTCGCGCACTCCGGACCTGGCCCGGATCACCGCGTCGGCGACCAGCTGTACGGCCTCGTCCTGGCCGATGACCCGCTCGCGCAGGATCTCGTCCAGGCGCAGCAGTTTCTGCCGTTCGCCTTCCTGGAGCCGAGTGACGGGGATACCGGTCCAGGCGGAGACGATCTCGGCGATCTCCTCGGCGGTGACCACCTCGCGCAGCAGCCGTGTCTCGCCCTGCTTGACGGCGAGTTGCTCCTCTTCGGCGGCAAGGCGGCGTTCGAGCTCGCTGATGGTGCCGTAGCGCAGCTGGGCGGCGCGGTTGAGGTCGTAGGCGCGTTCGGCCTCCTCGGCCTCCTGCCGGGCGCGTTCCAGTTCCTGACGCAGTTCCTGGACGCGGCGGATGGCCTGGCGTTCGGCCTCCCACTGGGCATGCTTGGCGTCCGCCTCGCCCCGCAGGTCGGCCAGTTCACGGCGCAGGTCGTCCAGGCGGGCACGGCTTGCCGGGTCGGTCTCCTCGGCCAGGGCCGCCTCCTCGATCTCCAGCCGGGTCACCCGACGGGTGAGTTCGTCCAGTTCGGCCGGCATGGAGTCGATCTCGGTGCGCAGCCGCGCGCACGCCTCGTCGACCAGGTCGATGGCCTTGTCGGGGAGGAAGCGGTCGCTGATGTAGCGGTGGCTGAGGGTGGCGGCGGCGACCAGCGCGCCGTCCTGGATCTTGACGCCGTGGAAGATCTCCAGGCGCTCGCGGATACCCCGCAGGATGGAGATCGCGTCCTCGACGGTCGGCTCGTCCACGAGGACGGTCTGGAAACGGCGTTCCAGAGCGGCATCGGACTCGATGCGCTTGCGGTACTCCTCCACTGTGGTGGCGCCGATCATGTGCAGTTCACCGCGGGCCAGCATCGGCTTGAGCATGTTGCCCGCGTCCATGGCGCCCTCGGCGGCGCCGGCACCGACGACGGTGTGCAGCTCGTCGACGAAGAGCAGGATCGAGCCCTCGGCACCCTTGACCTCCGCCAGGACGGCCTTGAGGCGCTCCTCGAACTCGCCGCGGTACTTGGCTCCGGCCACCAGCGACCCCATGTCGAGCGAGAACACCGTCTTCTCCCGCAGCCCCTCCGGTACGTCGCCGCGCACGATCCGCTGAGCCAGACCCTCGACGATGGCGGTCTTGCCGACGCCGGGTTCACCGATCAGGACCGGGTTGTTCTTCGTCTTGCGGCTGAGGATCTGGATCACCCGGCGGATCTCTGCGTCCCGGCCGATCACCGGGTCGAGCCGACCGGTGCGCGCCTCCACGACCAGGTCTCGGCCGTACTTCTCCAGAGCCTCGTAGGCGGCTTCCGGGTTCGCGGAAGTGACCCTCTGGTGGCCACGCACCTGGGTGAGGGCGGCGAGGAAGGTGTCCTTGGTGATGCCCTGTTCGGCGAGCCGGCGGCCGGCGGCGGTGGCCGATCCCTCGTCCACCAGAGCCATGACCAGGTGCTCGGTCGAGACGTATTCGTCCTTGAGGCGTTTGGCCTCCTGCTCCGCCGTGTCGAGCAAGCGGGCGAGGCGCTGGGTGATCATCACCTGGCCGGGGGCGGCGCCCGGTCCTGTGGTGCGCGGGCGCTTGGCGAGATCGGCTTCGACGGCGCCCCGCAGCGCGGCCGGGTCGGCGCCGGCGCCGCCGAGCAGCCGGATCGTCAGGCCGTCCTGCTGGTCGAGCAGCGCCAGCAGCAGATGCTCCCCGTCGACCTCGTTCTGGCCGAGCCGCACCGCCACGCTCTGCGCTTCCTGAAGCGCTTCCTGGGACTTCTGCGTGAGGCGGTTCATGTCCATGACGTTCGCTCCTCGGCGGCTCGTTGGCTGCGCCGCAGCGCCCTCTCCAGATGATCGATACGGTCGAGCAGGTCCAGTACGACCCCGACGGCCGCGTAGTTGAGCGACAGACCGGTCCGCAGTCGCTGCACGCGGGCGATGGCCGACGGTGCGGTGGTACGGAACCACAGTCGCCCGTGGGCGTCCCGCTCGGCGTCCAGCAGCCCGAGGGCTACGAAGCGGCGGACCAGGTCGGGCGAGAGGCCGCTGCGTCGGGCGACACCGGCCAGGGACAGTTCGTAGGGAGTGATCCGGCAGATCCGGACCAGCGGATACTGGGCGGCGGCACGGCCGTGCGCGGCGTCTTCGGCGGGAGAACGCTGATCGTCACTCATGCCTGCTTCCTTGGGTCGAAGGTCGAGACCCCGGCCAGCTCCTCGAACAACTCGCGTTCGCGTGGGCTCGGCGACGAGGGCACGATCACCTGGATCTCTGCGTAGAGATCACCGGCGGAGCCTTTGGGGTGGGGCATTCCCTCCCCGCGCAGCCGCAGCCGCCGGCCGGTCGAGGTGCCCGGGGGGACGTGGACCTTCGCGGTGCCGCCGGGGCCGGTGACCGGCACGGTCGCTCCCAGGACGGCCTCCCAGGGAGTGACCGGCAGATCGACGTGGATGTCGCGACCGGTGAGCCGGTACCGGGGGTGGGGGGCGATCCGGACCACGAGGTAGAGGTCCCCCGCGGCGCCTTGACCGCGGCCCCGGCCTCCCTCCCCCGCGAGCCGGATGCGCTGCCCGTCGACGACACCCGCGGGGATGTTCACGTCATAGCTGCGCTCCACGTCCGGGCCACCCAGGGTGATCTTCCGCCGGCCGCCACGGTAGGCCTCTTCCACGGTGAGGGTGAGCTCGGCCTCCTGGTCGGCGCCTGGTACCGGCCCCGGCCCGCGGCCCGTCCGGCCGCCGAACACACCGCCGAAGAGGTCCTCGAAGTCGAAGCCGGCGGTGTCGAAGTCTCCTTCCGTCCAGACCCGGGCACCTCCGCGGCCCGCGCCCCGGCCCCCCTGGAAGGGTCCGCCGCGGTACGCTCCGGCTCCGGCCCCGCGGAAGCCCTGTGCTGCCGCGACCCGCTGGTCGTAGTCCGCCGGGATCTGCCGGAAGTCGGCGCCGAACCGGTCGTACCTGGCCCGGGTACCGGGGTCGGAGAGGACTCCGTACGCCTCGTTGATCTCCTTGAAGCGCTCCTCGGCGGCCGGATCCTTGTTGACATCCGGGTGGTGACGCCGGGCCAGGGTGCGGAATGCCTGTTGGATCTCGGCCGCGTCGGCGGTCCGGGGGACGCCCAGCACCTCGTAGTAGTCGCGTGCCATGGCGGGTTACTCCTGCTTTCGGCTGACCGCTACCGCCGCCGGTCGCAGTTGGCGGTCGGGGTCGCCGTAGCCGGGGCGCAGCACCTTGACGACGGTTCCCGGGGCGGTGTCCGGGTCCTCGACCACGGAGACCACCTCGTGCAGCACGGGATCGAAGGGGACACCGGTCTCGTCGTTGCGCGGATAGCCGAGGCCTCTCAGGACGTCCAAAGCCTGATCGCGTACCGCCTGAACACCCCGGACGATCGTTTCGGGGTCCGCGTCGGCGTGGGCGAGGGCCAGCTCGAGGTTGTCGACGACCGGGAGCCAGGCGGCCGTGGCCCTGGCTCGTTCCCCCTCCAGCTCCCGGTGGCGGTCGCGGGCATACCTCTTGCGAAGGTTGTCCAGATCGGCGAGGGCTCGCCGCCACCGGTCCTCCAGCTCCTCGGCGTCGAGGGCCGACGGGCCCTGCGGTGCGGGTGCCTCTTCCGGCGGATGCTCCGTCCACGTCCGGGCTGCGTCATCGGCGGGAGGTGCCTGGTCATGTTCCGACATCACGCCACCTCAGCCCCGGTCGAACTCGGCGTCGATGACGTCGTCGTCGCCACCGGAGGGCCTGCCCGAGGCGGACGTCGCGCCCTGGTCCGCGGTCTGTGCCGCCGCGGCGGAGTGGGTGGCCAGTGCGGCGTAGATCTGCTGGAGTTCGGAGTTGAGGGCGCGGGCGCGCTCCACCGGCGCCTCCTCCTTGACGGCGGTACGCGCCTCCTCGATGACCATGTCGGCGCGGGCGCGCTCGTGCTGCGGCGCGGCGTCACCGAGTTCTCCCAGCCGGCGCTCCACCTGGTACGCGGCGGCGTCGAGTTCGTTACGGGCGTCGACGGCCTGGCGCAGCGCCTGGTCGGCGGTGCGGTGGCGCTCGGCCTCCTCGATCATCCGGTCGACCTCGGCCTGGTCGAGGTTGGATCCCTCGCTGATCGTGATCGACTGTTCGGCTCCGGTGTCCTTGTCCTTGGCGCCGACCTTGAGGATGCCGTTGGCGTCGATGTCGAAGGTGACTTCGATCTGGGTCTCCCCGCGGGGGGCGGGCCTGAGGTTCTCCAGCCTGAAGCGGCCCAGCACCCTGTTGTCGGCCGCCAGTTCGCGTTCGCCCTGGAGCACCACGATGTCGACGGCCGGCTGGTTGTCCTCGGCCGTGGAGAAGACCTCGGACCGTCGGGCGGGGATGGTGGTGTTCCGCTCGATGATCTTCGTCATGACGCCGCCCGCGGTCTCCACGCCCAGCGAGAGCGGGGTGACGTCCAGCAGGAGGACGTCCTTGACCTCGCCCTTGAGCACCCCGGCCTGAACGGCGGCGCCCAGCGCCACCACCTCGTCCGGATTGACGCTCATGTTGGGGTCCTTGCCGCCGGTCAGGCGCCGTACCAGAGCCTGCACGGCCGGGATGCGCGTCGAGCCGCCGACCAGGATGACCTCGTCGATGTCGTTGTCGCTGATCTTCGCGTCGCCCATCGCCTGCTTGACCGGGGCCAGGCAGCGCTCCACCAGATCCGCAGTGATCTGTTCGAAGGTGGAACGGCGGACGGTCTCGGTGAGGTGTTTGGGCCCGGAGGCATCCGCCGTGACGAACGGCAGACTCACCTGGGTCTGGGTGACCGAACTCAGTTCGGTCTTCGCCTTCTCGGCCGCCTCGAATAGGCGCTGCAGGGCCTGCGGGTCCTTGCGCAGGTCGATGCCCTCGGTCTTCTGGAACGCGTCCGCCAGATAGTCCACCAGGCGGCGGTCGAAGTCGTCGCCGCCCAGATGGGAGTCGCCGGCCGTGGACCGTACCTCCACCACGCCGTCGCCGACGTCGAGGATGCTGACATCGAAGGTGCCACCGCCGAGGTCGAAGACCAGGACCGTCTCATGGCCCTTCTTGTCCAGACCGTAGGCCAGAGCTGCGGCGGTCGGCTCGTTGATGATCCGCAGAACCTCCAGGCCGGCGATCTTTCCAGCGTCCTTCGTGGCCTGTCGCTGAGCGTCGTTGAAGTAGGCGGGTACGGTGATGACAGCCTCTGTCACCCGCTCTCCGAGCGACTTCCCCGCGTCCTCGGCCAGCTTGCGCAGCACCTGCGCACTGATCTCCTCCGGCGCGTACTGCTTGCCGTTCACCTCGAAGCGGGCCACCCCGCCCGATCCCTCGACCACGTCGAAGGAGACCGCCTTGGCCTCCTCGGGGACCTCGTCGCAGCGACGGCCGATGAACCGCTTCGCGGAGGTGATGGTGCCCTTGGGGTTGAGGATCGACTGCCGGCGTGCCAGCTGTCCGACCAGCCGCTCGCCGGTGTCGGTGAAGGCGACCACCGAGGGGGTGGTCCTGGCTCCCTCGGCATTCGGGATCACGGTGGGCTCACCGCCCTCCCAGACCGCGATGACCGAGTTGGTGGTGCCGAGGTCGATACCTACTGCCTTGGCCATGGGATTCTCCTCCGTCGCGGCACTGACCGAACGCCGCGGCTGCCGGGATCACCGTCCCGCTCGCGGCCACACATGGGGAAAGGGTGGCTCGGTGGCGCACGCGTTTCCCTGCCCCGGCAGGACCAATCCGGGCAGGCCCGCCCGTCCCGCGAGGTCAGGGAGTGGCAGGGCCAATTGAGGTGGCCCGGCGCCGGACGGCGTAGCGTGAAAGGCGGAGAGCTGCTGTGTCGAGACACGAATGGATCTCCGATGGATGCTGTCCGCTCCGGATCATCGACGGTGTGTGCGGTGCGCCCGATCCCGCAGCGCTGGGCCGGCCGGCACACGTTCCTCCGTCTCACCACGGCGATGTTCGACGCCACCGACGAACGTGAGGTGGTGTGGTCGGCCTTGGCGGCGATCGCCGTCACCGGGCCGTTCGCGGCAGAAGCGGCCTATGCGGCTCACCACGGCGTCGCCCAGCGGTGTCGCCCGTGTTCCGCGGCCGGCTCCGGTCGTTCCCGGCCGGGCATCCTCGCAGTGAACGCCACGGCGGCCGAGCACGCCGTGGCGGACGACGACCCGACGGCCACCGACGGCGTCGACCGGTGGATCGGTGCGCTGGAGGGCCGCAGCGGGCGGTGGGACGACCAGGACGGCCACTGCTTGTGGGCCTTGGCGCTGCGCCACCGCGGGCGATGTCTCGGCTACCTCGTCGTTCGGATATTGGACACCCCCTCGGCCGAGGAGACCGCCGACGCCGAGCTGCTCGCCCGGCAGGCCGCAGCCGCACTCGCGGGACTGAGCCGGCCATGGGAGAAGCCCGCCCATGCCGAGAGGGAACAGTGGCCGACGGCGGAGGAACCCGGACCTGGGGTCGATCTCAGCGCCACCGTGTCCGCCCTGTCGTACCAGAACGCCTTCCACCGAGCTCTCACCCGTGTCGGGGCCTCCGGCAAGGGTGAGAAGGGGATGCTCCAGGCCCTGCACGATCACACGGGGTTCTCCGCACTGACCGAGGATCCCTTCGGCAATCTGCGGGCGTGGGCAGGCCCCGGCCACGGCGGACCGCGCCCCGGATCGGCGAACCGGCCCCGGGACGAGCTGCTGCGGCAGGTGCGGCGCCGGCAGGGCGCCGTCCGCGACCGGGACAGACTGGTCGTCCCCATCGAGGCGGCGGGCGACCTGCTCGGACTGGTCGCCCTGGTGGACCCCGACCGACGTGCGGGGAAGCTGGACACCGCGGCTCTGGAGGAGACGGGCCTGGCCCTCGCCCCCGAGCTCTCCCACGAACGCGCTCTCGCCGAGCTGGAGCCGAGCCTGCGCCACGACCTGGTCGAAAGACTGATCTCAGGTGAGGCGACCGACGGCGTGTTCGTCCATGCGGCCGCACTCGGTCACGACCTGCACGGGCCGCACCGCATCGCCGTGCTGCAGTGGGACGGAGCAACGGAGGAGGTGACGCTGGGCGACGCCGTCGCGCGGGCGGCCGAGCACCTGGGACTGGATGTGCTCATCGGTGCCCGAGAAACCACCACGGTCGTCCTGGTGGCGGGTCCCGATCCCGGGGATGCCTTGTACCGAGCCGTCGCGCAGGACCTCGGCACGGCGGCTGGGGCCGTCGGCATCGGCAGCCGCTGCGACCTCTTCACCGAACTGCCCCACTCCTACGACGAGGCCGTCCGTGCTCTCACCGTACGGCGCAGATCTCCGGAACCGCACGGCAGCACCAGCTTCGAGGACATCGGCATCTGCCGCATGATGGGAACCGGGGACGGCGAACGGGAGACCGACCGCTTCGTCAGGGAATGGCTCGGAGCTCTTCTGGAGTACGACGCCCGACACCACACCGACATGGTCACCACGCTCTCGCGCTACCTGGAGAGCGGCGGCAGCTACGACACCACAGCCGACTTTCTCCAGATCCACCGAAGCACCGTGCGCTACCGCCTCCGGCGCATTCGCGAGATCACCGACCACGATCTCAGCGATGTCGAGACCCGGCTCAACCTGCACGTCGCCACTCGCATCCGCAACGTTCTGGGCAGACCGGGAACGGCACGAACATCGTCTCGTCAGACATCCCCTTGACTGCCATTCCGTGGTCACGCAGTGCTCGGCCGTGCGGCCTCGCGCAGAGTACCGGCGCGCCCGGCCTCCGCTACTGCTTCCAGCTCGGCGGCTGAGCAGGGTCGAGAGTCCGCCATTCGGCGAGCACCTTGGGGTCCTGTGCGTCGAGCCAGTCGGTCAGTTCGCGGAAGGACACACACCGCACCTCCTTCTGGGGGCAGACCTCCCGCATCACGTCCTCGACGGCGTCCATGTAGATCCCGCCGTTCCAGCTCTCGAAGTGGTTCCCGATGAACATCGGGGCGCGGCTGCCGTGCAGCACCCGCTCGAATCCGGCGAGGTACGCGTCCCGGGTCTCCTTTCGCCAGTGCTGGTACTTCGCGGGATCGCCCTCGGTGCTGCCCTCCGACTGGTTGTAGAGGAAGTTGAAGTCCATGGAGAGAACCTGGAATTCCTTGCCCGGGAAGGGAAGCATCTGCAACGGGAGATCCCAGATGCCGTTCTTCTTCGACGGCCAGATCTGGAAGTCCCCCGGCGAGCTCGCGTCGTAACGCCATCCGAAGTCCTTGATCGCGGGAAGCAGGGTCTTCTGGCCCTCAAGACAAGGAGCCCGTCCGCCGACGACCTCGCGGGTGGGGTCGAACGGAAGCGGATCGAGATCCTTGTCACCGGTGTTGGTCTTCCAGTTCTGCACGAAGGAGTAGAACTCGTCGATCTCCTGGGTCCACTCCGCCGTGCTCCAGTCACCGCCCCCCTTCTTGCCGCAGAAATGGCCGTTGAAGTGGGATCCGATCTCGTGTCCGTCCTTCCAGGCCCGGCCGAGCTGGTCCAGCGTCATGCGGATGTGCTTACGTGTCGGGTACGAGATGGCTGCGGAGCCGGCCTTGTGCTGGGGCGGCAGATACAGGCTGCTTCGGTCCTTCGGAAGCAGGTACATGCCGGTGAGGAAGAACGTCATGTGCGCGTTGCTCTCCTTCGCCACCTTGCGGAATCGCGACATCATCCGATCGTCGCCCTCCAGCGCGCCGTCCCAGGAGAACACCACTAACTGCGGAGGTTTCTGACCCGGCTTGAGCCGCTCGGGCTTGAGCTGACCGGGCTGCGGGCCCGTGTAGGAGGTCGAGCCGTCTCCCAGGATCTTGACCTTCCCGTCCCATGTGTCGTCGTCGGCCTTCTTCCCGTCGGCGTGGTTCCGGCGGGCGGTGGGCTTCGGCGCGGCGGCGGTACTCGTGCTCCGCCCGGGCGTCTCCCCGTCGGACGGCTGCAGAAGTGCCGCGCAGGCCGATACGACGACGCATGCCGCGAGCCCCACGGCGACGCCGGGGGTCAGACGGGCCCGTATGCGCCGTACAACGGGTTGCGCCCGTATTCGCCGCACAGCGGGCTTGTCCCCTATCGCCGCGACGCGTTCCCGGAGAGTCGCGCGCGGCCCCCGTTGCCGGTCGGTGTGGTCTTCGGTGCGCGGCTGCCTGTGGTCTTGTTCCGTCACTTGGTCACAGCTTTCATGTACGTGGTCCAGATCTCGGCCGGGTAGGTCCTGCCGGACGCGGAGTCGCCCCCGAGTCCCTTGAGCGGGAGCGGCGCGAGACTCTTCGTCAGGTCCATGCGGTACAGAACGACAGCGGTGGATTCCTCCGGTGTGTATCCGACGTACCAGTGCGCGGTGAGATCCTCGGTCGTTCCCGACTTTCCGGAGAACGGCACGGTGGAGGACGCCCCGGAGGAGCCCTTTCCCTTCCCCGACCGTGAGAGGGCCGCGGTGACTTCGTCGGCCACGGCGGTTGTCATCGCGCGACCGGCCCGCAAGCGAGCGAGCCGGACCGGCTCGCCGTTGCGTGTGACCTTGCGCACCGAGTACGGATCGGTGTGCAGGCCGTGCGCCGCGAACGTTGTGTAGGCGCCGGCCATCCGTATGGCGCTCGGCGTGGAGTTGCCCATGGAGAACGCGGGAACGGGTGGCCCGAAGCTGGACGGGAGCAGCCCGGACGCCTCGGCGGTGCGACGGATCCGGTCCAGGCCCACGTCCATGCCGAGCTGGAGGAACGGTGAGTCCACGCCCTGTGCCATGGCGTCGTGCAGGCTGAGGCGACCGTAGGACCGGTTGCTCTCATTGTGGGCCTTGACCATCTTGCCGCTGCGGTCCCAGTAGGGGCCCTCCGGTGTCATGACCGGCACGCCGTCGTCACTGTCGTACGGCGTCGACGGCGTGACCGGGGTCCGAGGGCTGCCGCGCTCGACCGAGACTCCGTGTTCCAGGCCGGCTGCGTAGACGAACGGGGTGAAGGCCGAACCCGCCGGAACAGTGCCCGTGTTGGATTCGTTGAAGGCCTGCTTCTGGAAGTCCGGCCCGCCGTATACGGCGAGTATCCGGCCGTCCGGGGCGACGGAGGCGGCCCCGAACCGGGCGTGCCGGTCGGCCTTGCGTTGCTGGGGGTCGAGCGTGCCGCGTACGTCCTTCACGGCGCGGGTGAGCGCCGTCATCCGCGGCTTCTCGAACGTCGTGTAGATCTGGTATCCGCCGAGGTCGAAGCGGGCGTCGGAGATATGCCCCGCACGCTTGGCGTACGACTCGGCGAGCGCGACGAGATAGCCGTCCTGTACACCCGCGTTGTTCGGCTCGTGCGGCGACTTCGGCTCGGGAAAGGTGGTGTAGCGCGCCCGCTCGGCCGGGCTCAGCTTGCCGATCTTCACCATGCGGTCGAGCGTCCACCTCCAGCGCTCAACCGCGCGCTCCCGGTTGCGGGGATCGACCGCGGGATCGTAGAGCGAGGCCCCCTTGAGCAACGACGCGAGGAAAGCACCCTCGCTGGCGTTGAGTTGGGTGACCTCTTTGCCGTAGTACGCCTGCGAGGCCCGCTGCAGACCGTAGGTGCCGCGGCCGAACCAGCTGGTGTTCAGATACTCCTCGAGGATCTTGTCCTTGCTCACATGACGGTCCAGTTTGACCGCCAGAAGCATCTCGGTGAACTTGCGCGAGAAGGACTGGTCCTGCGAGAGATAGACATTCTTCACGTACTGCTGAGTGATGGTGGAGCCGCCCTGGGTGTCCCCTTCGCCGACCGTGCGCCACAGCGCGCGGGTGATTCCCTTGGCCGAAACGCCGTAGTCCGAATAGAAGTTGGCGTTCTCGGCTGCCAGCACGGCCCACCGAACATGCTCGGGAATCTTCGAGAGGGGCATTTCCTGGCGGCTCACCCACCCTGTACGCGCCATGGGTGAGCCGTCCGCCCAGTAGTAGACGGTGTCCTGTTGGGTGGCGAACGCGTTGAGGTCCTTGGGTATGTCGGTACGGGCGTAGGCGACACCCACCACAGTCGCCAGCAAGCCGGATAATGTCACGAATGAGGTCAGGACGAGCCGCCACGAGGGCACCCATCGTCGCCATCCCTGTCGGCCCGCCCGTGGGTAGTCGGGGCGGGAGAGCAGCCGCGAGCGTGGCCTGATCGCCTTCTTGCGGCGGGCCGTCCCGGGCAGCAGTGCCTTGAGCGCGGCTCGCGCCGTTGTGCTGAGAGTGTGGTGCTTCGTCATACCGTCCAGCCATGACAGGCCGGGGCGGCTCCGCAAACAACGGCCGCGCCCGTATACGTGAAGTGGTCATCCGCTTGTCCGTGCTCTGCCTCCACGCCCGCCCCGCCCGGGGCCTGGAGAACCTCTCCCCGCGCTCAGCGAGCGGGATGGCTCGGCTCGACCGGGTCGTCGCGCCTGTAGGGCCGGTGCCGTGACGAAGAGCGCGTTCTCACGCCCGACGGCGGCTTCCCCACCGGTGATAACGCGGGGCGCTGCGGGGTCGAGCCGGTGTAGGTCATGTGCATCCTCGGGTTCAGCCCACGGGGCAGCCGATCGGAAGAAACCACCCGGAGGACGGCCGCACGCGCTCCGTCCTCACCGACCTCACCGCATCAAAGGCCAAAGCGTGACTGAGAGTCGCGCCGCGAGGTCACGTAAAGATAACAGGCCGGGGAAGAAGCAACGCGCCCCGACGGAGGACCGGTGAACTCACACGGCTCCGCCGACGGCGGTCGGGCAGAACGGAGTTCCGGCCCATCGGAGAGCTGAAGTCCCTTACCCGGCAGGGCTGGTGTCGGCCGACACCTGGTTCCGGAAATTCCGCGGACCAACCCACGGGCAGCTTCGAGGCGACGACGATCAGGCCTCGGTATGATCGCCTGCTTATGGACGTGAACGCAGGAATCGAGTTGATCACCGTTCCACCGGGGCGGGTGACGCTGTCGGACCGGCGCACGCAACGGAGCTGGTCGACCGAGCTCGCGCCCTGTCGGTTGGCGGCGTTCCCGATCACTCAGGCACACTATGCGCAGGTCACCGGTCAGCGCCCGAGTAGCGCCCAAGGCGACCAGTTGCCCGTCGAAGGCGTGTCCTGGTGGGACGCGGTCCGATTCTGCAACACCCTTTCCGAGCAGGAGGGGTTGGCAGCCGCCTACCGCCTCCGCGCTGACGCCGAGGGCATCGAGTGGGACGCGTCTGCTGACGGGTACCGGCTGCCGACCGAGGCCGAGTGGGAGCACGCATGTCGTGCCGGTACGAGCGACGCGCGGTACGGGCAGCTCGACGAGATCGCCTGGTACCGCGGCAACTCCCGCGAGCGGATTCACGACGTGGGCGGCAAGCAGCCCAACGCGTGGGGCATGTACGACATGTTGGGCAACGTATGGGAGTGGTGCTGGGACATCTACGATGCCGAGGTCTACGGCAGCTATCGGGTACTGCGTGGCGGTGGATGGTTTGACGAGCACTGGAGCTGCCGGGCCTCGGTGCGGCGCCGCAGCCACCCGACCTTCCGGATCGACGACGTAGGATTCCGCATCGCGCGTTCCGTGCTGCGCTGACGTGCGGCGACTGCTCCACCCGCAGGACCGGCAGAGTGGCACATCGGCGCCCATCCATGGGGCAGACCGCCTGCTGCGCCCGGCCGAGGACAAATCGTCCGGGCGTCCGGTGGGGCCCGCCCATGAGGGACGCTTCAGCGCCGGCTGCGGAAGGTGCGACGCAGGTCGGCGACCTCTCCGGCACTTCCACCGCGGCAGTCCGGCGCCGAGCAGGGCTGCCGCCCGGGTCGGGGAGACCGGTGCACCCCTGAAACACCGCAGGGGCAGGCGAGGGCCACTCGACCCGGCTTTGTGCGTTCTCCCGAACCCGGCAGACAGCTACGCCCCGGAGTGCTTCAATGACCCTCGTCGGAGCAGCACTTGATCTGCAGGGGCGGGCGCAGAGATGCGGAAGTCGTACATAGCGGCACACGTCTATATGATTCTGGGAGTGATCTCCGGGCTGTTCTACCGGGAGTTCACCAAGGCCCACGATTTTCGGGGCGACACGCAACTGGCAGTCATGCACACCCACTTGCTCGCCCTGGGCATGCTGGGCTTCCTCATCGTCCTCGCCCTCGACAAGCAGTTCCAGCTGTCCGGGACGAAACTCTTCACCGCGTTCTTCTGGTTCTACAACGCGGGCATCGCAATCACCGTCATCATGATGGGCGTCCACGGCACCGAGACAGTGCTCGGCAAGCATGTCCCCGAGGCCGTGCCGGGGATCGCCGGTCTGGGCCACACTCTCCTCACGGTTGGGCTCATCCTGCTGTTCGTCCTGCTCGGCAAGCGCCTCGACAAGCCCACCACGACAGGGACCACGGAGCCGGAGCCCGCGACGACCTCGACCTGAACCATCGAGGCCGGAGAGAGCCTCGTGAAGGCCGTCGCGCGCAGGGTACGAGGTAGCCGTGACCGGTGGCGCCTGCGCCACCCGCGGCAATTCCCCGGCAGCACCCTCCCGCCCCAAGGGGAACCAGATGCCCGGAGAGTTCTCGGTCCACGACGTGATCACAGGAGCCGCGCAGGACCGCCCGGACGGGTCCCGGAGCCCGCAGACCGATGAAAGCGGCAGAAAGCAGGCGTAGGCTGGCCGAAACGCCTGTACACCGCAAGGGGCGACGGAGGCGGCGCATGACCGACCCTTTCGGCTTCCTCAAAGTTCCCCGCCGGCCCGCCCCGGCACGCGCCGTCGATGAACGGCTGAGCGACTGGGACGAGGTCTACGCGGGCCAGCCACGCCTTCCGCTCGTCTCCGAGCAAGCGGGACGCTGCATGGACTGCGGCATACCCTTCTGCCACCACGGCTGCCCGCTGGGAAACCTCATCCCCGAGTGGAACGCTTACGCGGCACGGGCCGACTGGCGGACCGCCGCCGAACGACTGCACGCAACGAACAACTTTCCGGAGTTCACCGGGCGGCTGTGCCCGGCGCCGTGCGAGGACGCGTGCGTGCTCACCATCAATGCCGATCCAGTGACGATCAAGAACGTCGAACAGGCGATCGCCGACCAGATCTGGGCGCGCGGGTACGCGACACCGCAACCGCCCGAGCGGCTCAGCGGAAAGACCGTCGCCGTCATCGGCTCCGGACCCGCCGGACTGGCGGCAGCGCAACAGCTCACCCGCATCGGTCACACCGTCGCCGTCTACGAGCGGGCCGACCGCATCGGCGGACTGCTGCGCTACGGCATCCCCGCATTCAAGATGGAGAAGCACCACCTGAACTGTCGCATCGAGCAGATGCGGGCCGAAGGAACCAGGTTCCGCACGGGTGTGGACGTCGGCAGCGATCTCGACGCCACCGAACTCAGAAGGCGTCACGACGCGGTGGTCGTCGCCGTAGGGGCCAGGGGACAACGTGAGCTGCCCGTCCCCGGTCGCGAGCTGGACGGCATTCATCAGGCCATGGACTACCTGACCCTCGCCAACCGGGTCAGGGAGGGCGACTACGTCTCGCCTCCCGTCACCGCCGAGGGCAAGCACGTGGTGATCATCGGCGGTGGGGACACCGGATCGGACTGTCTGGGCACCGCCCTGCGCCAGGGCGCGAGCTCCGTGGTGCAGCTGGATATCAATCCGGAGCCCGGCGAGACCCGGCGGGACACCGAGCCGTGGCCCACGTATCCGAAGGTCTATCGGATCTCCCATGCCCATGAGGAGGCCCGGGGGCGGAAGGGCGCGGATCCGAGAGTCTTTGCCTCCGCCACCCTCCGTTTCGAAGGGGACAAGGCCGGCCACGTGCGCGGACTCCGCCTGGCGAAGGTGGAACCCGTGGTCAGAAGGCCGCGGCCGGGCACTGAGCATCTGATGGCAGCGGATCTGGTCCTGCTCGCCCTCGGCTTCTACGGTCCCGAACGGGGTACGGGTCTCATGAAGCAGCTCGGGCTCACCCTGGACGGCCGGGGGAACTTCGCCCGGGATGCCGCTTTTGCTGCCGAGGCGGTCGAGCAGACGGTCCGCACCAGGACGGACGGAGTCTTCATCGCCGGTGACGCGGGACGTGGCCAGTCCCTCGTGGTGTGGGCCATCGCGGAGGGCCGGTCCGTCGCGGCCGCGACGGACCGGTTCCTGAGTGGCTCCACGGTGCTGCCTGCCCCCATCGCGCCAGGGGACCGGCCTCTGGCTGCATGAGCACCCCCGGCGTGGCCGTGCCGGCCGGGACGGAACGTGGCTCAGGGCCGGCCTGAACGCCTCGGTGGTCCCCTGCTCGGCACGCGCATGCAGCCGGTCGTTGTCCGCGGTCCGTCCGCTCGCCGGTCCCGGCCCCGCTACGAGCCGCGGCGCACCCGTGCGGCTTTGCGGGCCTCGGCCATCTTGCGGGCCTCGCCTCCGCGGCGGGACCCGCCACTGGCGCGCCCGGAATCACCCCGGGCCGTTCCCATGCCACGGAACGGGGCGTGGCCGCCGGCGGGACGCGCCGCGGCTGGACCGCCGTCGAGAGGGAGGCCGGACGGGACACGGGCACCGGTGATCCGGCTCAGTTCCGCCTCACCCGAGCGCACCTTGGTGATCTTTGGCGTAATACCGGCGTCGGCCATCAGCCGACTCATGTCGCGGCGCTGGTTCGAGAGAACCAGGGTGACGACGCTGCCGGATTCACCGGCACGGGCGGTGCGCCCGGCACGGTGCAGATAGTCCTTGTGATCGCTGGGCGGATCGACGTTGACCACCAGGTCGAGGTCGTCCACGTGCAGGCCCCGGGCCGCGACATTGGTGGCCACCAATGCGGTGACCTGACCGTTCTTGAACTGTGCGAGGGTGCGCGTGCGCTGGGGCTGGGACTTGCCGCTGTGCAGCGCGGCGGCGCGTACACCGCTGGCCCGCAGGTGCTTGGTCAACTGGTCGACCGCGTGCTTGGTGTCCAGGAACAGGAGCACCCGGCCGTCCCGGGCCGCGATCTCGGTCGTGACGGCGTACCGGTCGGCGCCGTGGACGGTCAGTACATGGTGTTCCATCGTCGTGACCGCCCCTGCCGACGGGTCGACCGAGTGGACCACCGGGTCGTGCAGGTAGCGGCGGACCAGGAGGTCGACGTCGCGGTCCAAGGTGGCCGAGAACAGCATCCGCTGGCCGTCGGGGTGCACGTGGTCGAGCAGTTCGGTGACCTGAGGCAGGAAGCCCATGTCACACATCTGGTCTGCTTCGTCCAGGACGGTGATGCGCACCCGGTCCAGGCGACAGTCCTTGCGCTCTATGAGGTCGTGCAGGCGTCCGGGCGTCGCAACAACGACCTCGGCCCCGGCCCGCAGTTCGCCGGCCTGCCTGCCGATCGAAATGCCGCCGACCACCGTGACCATCCGCAGCTTCAGCTCCCGGGCGTACGGCGTGAGCGCCTCGCCGACCTGCTGAGCCAGTTCCCGGGTCGGTACGAGGATCAGTCCGAGCGGCCGCTTCGGCTCCGCGCGCCGGCCTGCGAGCCGCGTGAGCAGCGCCAGACCGAAGGCGAGGGTCTTGCCCGACCCGGTGCGGCCCCGGCCCAGGACGTCCCGGCCAGCTAGGGAATTGGGCAGCGTGGCCGCCTGGATCGGGAACGGGTGGTTCACGCCGAGGCCGGTGAGCGTCTTCAGCAGGGCGGGCGGAAGATCCAGGTCGGCGAACGACGCGGCCGCCGGCAGGGCCGGGGTGATCGTCTCCGGCAGGGCGAACTCGTCCTGCGTGGTGTCCGTGCGAGCTGGGTGCTTCATGAGGAGCCTTCCTCGATGTGCGGCACGTATCGAGGAATTCCCGGCAGGCGAAGACGCCGGCAAACCGCAAGAACGGGCGAATGAAGATGATGGGATCCGACCAACGGTAACAGCCCGGGCCCACCAGGAGCGCGCCGCCTCGATCAGCCGTCGGCGGACCGGCGCGGCGTGGGGAATGACGACGGATCCGGGCCGTTGCACAGGCCGGGCACGCTCCCGCGCCCCGGCCGCCCGCTCGACACCGCCGCACAGGGCCTCGGCGTGTGGCGTGCGGCGCGCCCGGGACGACTGCTCCGCCGGTCGTCGCTGACGCTCCCACCGCCTGACGGGACACGCCGGTGCGCTGTTCCACGGCGCGCAGAGCCTGCTCGGCCCATGTGATGTTCTCCTGCTCGAAGGCCCGGCCCCGCATGAGGCTGAGGTAGGGGCCGATGCGCTCGGCGTGAGCCAGGTACTCCTGCTCCGTCCGCCCGTCGAGCAGGCGGTCCCGGAGCCGGTCGTAGCTGGCGAGCTTGGCCCTGGCCCACTCCAGCCGCTCGGTGATGGCCGCACGCACGGCGTCGGGGTCGCCTTCGTCCAGGGCGTGCACCCTGACCATCAGCTTGTCGCGGATGGCCGTGGGCCTGGGCAGCTTGCGGGGGGGGGGGGGGCCGCACGCGTCAGCCGACGGCGGGCGAGGTGCCCAGGAAGCCGGACAGGGCGTCCAGCAGACGGTCGACGTCCTCGGCGCTGTTGTAGGGGGCCAGACCGATCCGCAGTCCGCCCTCGTCGCCCAGTCCGAGCCTGCGGGATGCCTCCAGCGCGTAGAACGAGCCGGCCGGAGCGTCGACACCTCGCTCCGCCAGATATCGCGAGGCGACGGTGGCGCTCCGGTCCGCCAGGGTGAGCAGCAGGGTGGGCGTGCGGTGGGCGGCCCGGGAGTGCACGGTGACACCGCCGAGGGCGGCCAGCCCTTGCTCGATACGGGCCCGCAGGGCGTCCTCGTGGCTCTCGATCGCCTCGAAGGCGGCGAGCAGCCGCTCCCGGCGGGTGCCGTCGGTGCCGGGGGCCAGTCCGGCGAGGAAGTCCACCGCCGCGCGGGCACCGGCGAGCAACTCGTAGGGCAGCGTGCCCAGTTCGAAGCGCTCGGGAACCGCGTCGGTGGAGGGCAGGAGCTTGTCCGGCCGCAGCGTCTCCAGCAGCTCGGGGCGGCTTGCCAGCACGCCGAGGTGCGGGCCGAGGAATTTGTACGGCGAGCAGACCAGGAAGTCCGCGCCGAGGCCGGGCAGGTCCACAGCGGCGTGCGAGGCATAGTGCACCGCGTCCACATGCAGCAGTGCTCCGGCCCGGTGTACGAGGTCGGCGACAGCCGGGATGTCGGGGCGGGTGCCGATCAGGTTCGACGCTGCGGTGACGGCGACCAAGCGGGTGCGCGCGGAGAGCACCTGGGCGATGTCGTCGGTCGTCAACTCACCGGTGGCCGGGTCGAAGTCTGCCCAGCGGACGGAGGCGCCCGCAGTCTCGGCCGCCTGGATCCAGGGGCGGATATTGGAGTCGTGGTCGAGCCGGCTGACGACCACCTCGTCGCCGGAGCCCCAGTTCTTGGCGAGGGTGCGCGACAGGTCGTAGGCGAGCTGGGTGGAGCTGCGGCCGAAGACGATGCCCCGCGGATCGGCGCCCAGCAGGTCGGCCAGCGCGCGACGGGCGCCGGTCACGACAGCCTCCGCATTGCGCTCGCCCTCGGTGGTGAGGCCGCGGTTCGCCAGCGGGTTGGCCAGTACGTCCGCGATGGCGTCGATCACCGGTTGAGGTGTCTGGGTGCCGCCGGGGGCGTCGAAGCGGGCGGAACCCGACTTCAGGGCGGGGAACTGGGCGCGGACAGCGTCGACATCGAAGCTCATGTGTACTCCTGTAGGCGAGATGACGAGGTGAGCGCCACGGTACGGGGCGCGGGAGCACGGCTGCCGGGGCGGGGAGCCCTGCCGGCCCGGGACCGCGGCGGCGAGGGGCCGAGGTACGGGGCTCTCCCCCTTCCGCATCTCTGCCGCCGGCCCTTCGGGATCCCACGGCAACGCCCGGCAAGGATCACTGGTGTCGAGCTTCAGGCCGGCACAGAGGGGGTACGGCGCATCGTGATCCGCTCAGACGGACGGCGCCGCGGTCGGACCGGTCGGAGTGGTCCGCAGATGGTCGACGCCCGAACGCACCGCCCATACGAACACGATGAGCGCGACGGCGCCCACCGTGACGGAGTCGTACGGCGCCGACAGACGCCCGGAACCGCCGAAGGTGCCGAGCCGGGACAGCACGGTCAGCACGGCCAGATAGCAGACCAGCCAGGCGCCCTGCCGCAGTTCATGACGCGGCAGAGGTCCCTCGGTGTCGCGCCGCTGCACCAGGAACAGCGGGACACCGACCAGGACGAGCGGCAACGCGAGCCGCAGGTCGTGCCAGCCCGACCAGAAGATGAACTCGCTGGCCACGATGAAACTGACCGGTGCGATCCAGCGCACCCCCGGCGCCTGGCCTTCCGACCGTGACACCCCCCGCTCCCGGTCGTGTGCCCGGAACACCGCGACGGCGACCGCCGAGGCCGCGTAGATGAGCAGATACATGTCCCCCATCACGCTCACGATGTCCTGCCAGCCGCCGAACGGCAGCAGGAAGACGATGATGACCGCGAGGTTCAGGACCAGCGCCCGGTGCGCCATGCCGGACCGGGCATCGATCCGCATGAAGAAGCGCGGCAGCATGCCGTTCTTGGCCAGGGCATACGTATGCCGGGCGTCGATCGCCACCCCCACATAGGCCGAACCACCCGGGGAGATCACCGCGTCGGCGTAGAGCAGCGTGGCCAGCCAGTGCAGATTGAGCACCAGGGCGAGCTGCCCGAACGGTGATTCGAAGTTGACGCCCTGCCAGCCGTGGGTCAGCAGGGACTCGGGCACCGTGAACAGGAAAGCGAGTTGGAGCGCGAGGTAGACCAGCACGGCGAGACCGATCCCGGTGAGCACGGCAGCCGGCACATTACGGCGCGGATTGCGGGCCTCGCCCGAGAAGTCGAGCGGGGCCTGGAAGCCGTTGACGGAGTAGACGATGCCACCACCGGCGAGAGCGGTCAGGCATGCCGCGTAGCCGTACGGTGCGAAGCCGCCGTGGTCGGTGAGGCGACCGGAATGCGTGCCCGACAGGGACAGCGCGATGACCGTGACGACGGGGACCGCGACTTTGAACAGCGACACCAGGTTGTTCAGCCGCGCGAACATCCGCACGGCGAACCAGTTCAGCGCCGTCAGCAGAACGCTGAGCCCGACCGCGACGCCGAGGCCAAAGACGCTCAGTCTGCCGCCGCTGTGGAGCCCCGGCAGGTAGTGCGCGGCGTACTGCATGATCGCACTGATCTCCGCCGCGGTACCGCCGACCGAGAGCAGCACGGACCAGCCGATCACCGTGCCGACCAGTCGCCCGCTCGCGTACAGAGGCCAGCGCACGGTGCCGCCGCCCTCCGGACGGGTCGCCCCGAGCTCCACCATGACCAGGGCCAGCAGGGCGCACAGCGCACCCGCCGCAATCCAGGACAGCAGAGCGGCCGGTCCCGCGGTCTGGGCGGCGTACATGGCGGCGAACAGCCAGCCGGAGCCGAGGATGTTGGAGAACCCGATCGCGGTCAGGCCCCAGAATCCGAGATCTTTGCGGAGCCTGCGCTCCTCGGCCAGCACCGCCGGGGCGGCGAAGGACTCCGGTGGCGGGCTCTGCGGCACGTGGCACGCCTCCTCGGGCAGTCAGGATGATCAAGTCCCCATATGGGACACCTTACTGAATTGCCGTCAGATGGAAAAAAATGGCACAAAACTGCTTGATCATCATCCCTTCGGATGATGCTAGGATCGCCAAAGCTTGCCTGGCGGCACCAATACCGCTGTGACGCGCATTCAATGAAGCGTCGGCCCAGACTTCCGCCACATTGGGGAGAGTTATGCCATTAGCCGGGCCTTTCAAGGCGGCCGGGCAACAGCGGACGCGCGGCTGCTCCCGTGGGACCGAAGTCACGGGCACACGCCGACGCGCCTTCCAGAAGTTCTGCATCCGGCGGCCCAGTCATCCAAAGAGAGCCTCATGACTCAATACTTCCAGGATCCAGCACTGTGGGCATTGATCGCTGGAACTCCTGTCGCCGCAACCGTCATCGTTCGTGGCAGAAGAACGAATTCCACTCTGCGTAGGGAAAAGCTGGAACTCACCCAACACTACTCTGCGCTCGAAGAGCATTATGCGGAATCCGTACAGGAAGCGAAGGAGCGGGCCGAGGAGGACACCAAGACCGCTCTGAAGTCCGCCATGCGCACGCTGCAGGGTCTCGCCAGTGAGCAGCAACTGGCGATCACGAAGCTGCAGGAGAAGTACGGCGAGCTCCAGGTTCTCCAGGACCTCCTGGACATCGACCACATGAATTCGCAGTTCGCGCGGCGGGCCCAGTCGATAGCCGTGCTCTGCGACGGCTGGCTCGGCCGGCAGCGTGCGGCCGCATCCCTCTACGACGTGGTGCGCAGCGCGAAGGGCCGTATCCGCCATTTCACGCGTGTCGAGATCCGGACCCAGAGCAATTTCGCCATCGTCAGCCGGGCCGTGGAACCGGTCGCGCTCACCCTGGCCGAACTGCTCGACAACGCCACGAGCTACTCTGCGCCGGAAACCACGATCGAGATCAACATCCGGGCCGTACCCAAGGGTGTCTGCATCGTTGTCGACGACGCCGGTGTCGGCATGAACGAGGAAGAGAAGAGCCGGGCCGCCAAGCTTCTTTCGAGTGAGCGCTCCCCCGGTGTCTCAGGGCTCGGAAACCCGCCTCAGTTCGGATTCACCGTGATCGGCGTGCTCGCGGCACGCTACGGATTCACTGTCTCCGTGGATTCGGCTTCTCCGTACGGCGGTGTACGGGCGGTCGTACTCCTTCCCGATGAACTCCTCACGTCCATGCCGGAGCCCGACATCAAGCCCGAGGCGAAGGAGAACCCCCCTGTGGGCGAGTCTTCCCCGATGCCGCCCGAAGTGGATTCAACAGAGTCCTCGACCACCTTCGGAGGCCTGCCGAAGAGGCGCCGACGAGGCGCCGCCATTTCCATCGTGCCGACGGCCGACAGCGGGGAGAGCCCGGCACGATCGACCGAGCAGATCGCCTCAGTCATGGGGGCATTTCAACGGGGGACACAGTCAGGACGCCGCACAAACAGCGCCAGCAGCGAAGGGCATGAGGCTCAGTGAACTACGACCTGTCATGGATGCTTGACAGCGCCTTGGAGGTGCCCGAGGCGCGGCACGCCATTCTCGTCTCCGCCGACGGCCTGCTCATGGCCCGCTCGAAGGATGTCGGGAAGGACCATGCCGATACCGTCGCCGCGGCGATGAGCGGCATGCAGTCCCTGAGCCGTACCGTGGCCGATTTCTGCGGAAGGCCGCCGAGCGACCGGCCGACATGGCGTCAGACGCTCGTCGAGTTCGAGCACGGCTGGGTCTTTCTCATCTCGGCCGGCGAAGGGGCCTACCTCGCCGTGTCGGCCTCCCCCGAGGTCCACATGGCTGAGATCACGTTCCGCATGCAGCAGCTCGTCGGTCAACTCGGCAAGGCACTGACCAGTCCCCCTCGCGAGATTGCTGACACCAAGGCATGACGACACCGGACGGCCCCGAGCTGGGACCGGAAGCATCACCCTTAGTACGTCCGTATGTGATCACCAACGGCCGCACCCTGCTGAGCGGGGAAGATCTGTCACTGATCACCTTGCTCACCGTGGCCGAAGGAGCTCCCCGGAGCGAACTGCTCGACCCCGAGAAGCGCCGCCTGATCGAGCTGTGCTCGGGTGGCTATCTCTCAGTCGCGGAGATCGCCGGGCACACCCAGCTTCCCGTGGGAATCATCAGACTACTGCTGTCCGACCTCATCGACAGCGGATATCTCTGTACGCGCAAACCCGTTCCCAGCGCGGAACTTGTCGACCGTCGCATACTCGAGGAGGTGCTGCATGGCCTTCAAGCAAGATTCGGATGACGGCGTCTACCTGCGCGATTCAGTGCAGACTGCGGCGAAGATCCTCGTCGTCGGTCATTTCGCCGTGGGCAAGACCACGTTCATCGGAACCATGTCCGAGATTCCCCCGCTGCGCACCGAAGAGGTCATGACGCAGGCGGGAGAGGGGATCGACGATCTCAAGGGCACCCCGGGAAAATCCACGACCACTGTGGCCATGGACTTCGGCCGGCTGACGCTCAGCGAGAACCTGGTCCTCTATCTCTTCGGAACACCCGGACAGCAACGTTTCGTCCAGGTGTGGGAGGACATGTCCCGGGGCGCACTCGGCGCCTTGGTGCTCGTCGATCCCGAACGCCTCGAAGAATCATTTCCCATCATGGATCTTGTCGAGCAGTACGGAATCCCGTACACCATTGCCGTCAATCGGTTCACCGACAGCCAGAACCACGAGGATGCGGAAATACGGGAGGCCCTCGACCTCCTGCCCGAGACGCCACTCGTCACCTGCGATGCACGTGACCAGCGCTCGTCGGCGAATGCCCTCATCGTTCTCGTCCGTTACCTACAGTCGCGCCTTTCCTAGGAGTTCGGCATGCACAACCATTCGGAGGCCCAGGCCCCGCCGCCGGGCTGCCCGGCCCATCACGGCGGCAAGAGTGTCCCTCTGCACGGGCCCGAATTCGCTGCTGCTCCGGATGCCTTCTACGGGCACCTTCGGGAGTACGGCCCGGCGGGTCCCGTCGAGCTGTCCCCGGGCGTGCAGGCGTCGCTGGTCACCGACTACTCGGCGGCGCTCCATGTGCTGCAGAACCCCGACGTCTTCGCCCGGGACTCGCGCCGTTGGCGTGCTGTGAACGAGGGCCTGGTGCCCATGGACAGCCCAGTTCTTCCCATGATGCTGTACCGGCCCAACTGTCTGTTCACCGACGGCGCGGAGCATATGAGGCTGCGTCAGGCGGTGACGGACTCGCTCGCCCGGGTCGACACGCATCGGATGACCCGGCACGTCGACCGCGTCGCCGCTTATCTCATCGCCCAGTTCAACGGCCGGGGCCGGGCCGATCTGATCACCGACTTCGCGCAACTGTTGCCCCTGCTCGTCTTCAACGACCTGTTCGGCTGCCCCGCGGAGATCGGCGACCGCCTCGTCTTCGGTATCTCCTGTCTCTTCGACGGCGTGGACGTGGAGCAGGCCAACCAGATCCTCACGGAATCCCTGTTCGAACTGGTCACGCTGAAGCGGGCCGAGCCGGGCGAGGACGTCACCTCCTGGCTGATGCAGCACGAGGCCGGGCTGACGGACGAGGAGATGATCCATCAGCTGGTGATGCTGATCGGGGCGGGCACGGAGCCGACCCAGAACATCATCGCGAATGCCCTGCGACTGCTGCTCTCCGACGACAAGTACGCGGGCGGTCACCACTCGGCCGGTCTGCTGGTCGAGGACGCCATCAACGACGTCCTCTGGAACAGCCCGCCCATCGCCAACTACGCCGCGCACTACCCGGTGCACGACGTGGACCTCGGTGGGGTGGAACTCGCCGCCGGTAATCCCGTCCTGATCAGCTTTGCCGCGGCCAACACCGATCCCGCCCTGTCCATGAGCCGGCAGACGCTCAGCAAGCGGGCCCACCTGGCCTGGGGTGCGGGGCCGCACGCCTGCCCGGCCAAGGATCCCGCCCTGCTGATCGCCGTCCAGGCGATCGAGAAGCTGCTCAACAGCCTTCCGGACATCGACTTGGCCGTGCCTGCCGACATGCTGTCCTGGCGGCCCGGGCCGTTCCATCGCGCCCTCAAGTCGCTGCCCGCCCGATTTACCCCGGAACGCAGAGAAAGGCGCGGAGCCGCGCCCTCCGCCACGGCGATCCGGACCCAGGAAAATGCTCCATTCCGAGACAGCGGAAACGCGCCGCAGAAGGGTAGCTGGTGGAGCGGGTTCCTGGCCTGGTGGAAGGTGTGACATCCACAACACCCCCTCCCGTCTTTACCGTCGCATGAACGTTCAATCGCATGGGTAGGCAGGGTTGGTAAATCCAATTTGATCTTCTGAAAGGGATTCCCTGTGGAGCTCTCTCTGGCTACCCCGCCTGTCGACCGGCGTTCCATTGCTTCACTATTCTCGCGGCTTCGCACGCCGGGCGGCCAGGAAAATCCATTGCCTTTCTATGAAGAACTCAGGGCAATGGGCGATGTCATACCGGCCCCCTGGGGCGGGCACCTGGTGAACTCCCACACCCTCTGTGACCAGGTACTCAGGGACAGATCCTGGAAGGTACCCGGCAGCGAGTGGCGGACCCGGCAGGAGGATGTCGACCGCTGGGACGCTCCCGCTTCACGCCAAATGGCCGACACTCTCCCCATGCTCAATCCTCCGCATCACACCAAGATGCGGAGGTCCATGGGCAATATGTTCGACCGAAAATCGATCGAAGTCATGCGAGAATCCGTCGACCGCATTACCGGGCGATTGCTCGACCGTCTCACCGATGAACTACGCCATGGTGAAGCCGATTTCTGTGAACTGGTCACCGAGGAATTGCCTGTCACCGTGATCGGCGAATGGCTCCGCATATCACCGGTCGATTATCCGCTCCTCCGGTCGCTCACGCACGATCAGGTGTTCACCCAGGAACTCTTCCCGTCCCGGAGTCAGCTCGCGCTGTCCGACGCGGCGACCCACGGTCTCCGGGAGTACTTCACGGCTCTGGTCCAGGAGCGCCGCAGGGCCCCCGGGGACGACCCGGTATCCGCCTGGCTGCGGACCTGGGACGGGCTCGAAGCCGACCGGGCCGTCGCGGACGAGGCGGTCTACTCCCTCGCGCTCTTCGTGCTCCTGGCCGGACTGGAGACGACCTCGCACGTCCTCTCCACCATGGTGTGGCTGCTCCTTGAGCACCCCCAGCAGCTGGAGTGGCTGCGTGCGCACCCCGAGCACATACCGAGCGCAATCGATGAAGTCCTGCGCTACGACGCGCCGATCCACATGATCAGCCGTATCGCCCCCGAGGACACGACGCTTGCCGGAGTGCGCGTCCACAAGGACGAGATGGTGCAGCTCATGGTCGGCGCCGCCCATCACGACCCGGCGAAGTATGACGACCCCGCCCTGTTCAATATCCACCGCAGAGCCTCGCACCTCAGCTTCGGCGGCGGCGTCCACTACTGCCTCGGCGCGCCACTGGCCCGCCTGGAGGCGACCTCCCTGCTGACCGCTCTGCTGGAGCGGCTGCCCGGCCTGCGCATCAGTGGCTCTCCCGTCTGGGCGCCACGCGTGGCCTTCCGGCGTCTCGCGAAGCTGACGGTGGCCCAGGCCTGAGGCACAGCCCCGAGCACACGCGGAATTCAGAGCACAAGGAAGAGAACGAGCATGCCAGAAGACTTCAAGACCCTCCGCGTCACGGCCGAAGGGCCGGTCCTGCGGGTTCAGTTGAACACCCCTGAGACGGGCAACGCGCTGTCCGGGCGGGTCCTCGACGAACTCCTCACCGTTCTGGCCGCATTGGACGACGACCCCACAATCCGGGTGCTGGCCCTCTCGGGCGCGGGGGACAACTTCTGCCTGGGCGGCGAGCGGAGCGAGTTCGCCGAGCTGCTAGCCGCCGCCCCCGGCGGTGCGGGCCTCCACGCCCTGGGCAACAAGGCGCGCCGGGTGTGCGACGCACTCGCCACCACTCATGCGGTCACCATCGCCCGGCTGCACGGAGGGGTGATCGGAGCAGGCCTGGGACTCGCGATCTTCTGCGATCTGCGAGTCGGGGCGGACACCTGCCGGTTCCGCATGCCGGAGCTGGGCCTCGGCGTTCCGCCGGCCTGGGGCGGGGTCCTGCCCCGGCTGCTCGCCGAGTCGGGGGCGGCGAAGGTCCGCGAGCTGATCCTCACGGCGGACAACTTCGATGCCGTACGAGCGGCGGAACTCTCCATACTCCACAAGGTCGTCCCGGAGGACGACCTCGACAGCACCATCGTGCGGTGGACCAAGCCGCTGGTCCGCAGGTCTCCCGCGGCGCTGCGGAGCGCCAAGGTCATGCTCAACGCCTACGCGGGCGCTGCACGTCTCGCGGACGCCTCGCTCTTCGACGCGGAGCTGCTGACGGCCTCGGTGTCGGCGGCGCAGGCGGCGCGGGCGCGCTGAGCTGCCGGACCGCCAAGACAGGGGGTGAGGTCCGGCACCGAGTCGCGGTGCCGGGCCTCAATCGTATGAACGCCAGAACGCGTCTCCGCAGCGGAGCAGGACGTTCGCGTAGGGCTGCGCCTCCCCGGTGCGTACGACCAACCGCGCCCCGCCGAAAGCGCCTTGAGCTCGTCGTGCGGAAAGCCTCGGTGGCGCCTCCTCCGAGACCCACGTCAGCGGTTTCCGGCGACAGGTGAGCCGGGTCAGGAATCCTCGGAGCATGGCGCCTCTTCGGGGACTCCCTGCGGCAGCAGTTCCTTCTCGGCCTCGGTGAAGTCCCGGGCCACCGCCCGGCACAGCTGCTCGGCCATCTCGCTCCCCCGCAGGTCAAGCGCCAGGTACCAACCCTCTCCCGCTACGGGGATGCGCCCGTCCGACATGACGGCATCACCCCTGCCCATCAGGGTGCTGTGGAGTTCAGCCACGAGCTCGCCCTCCTTCAGGTCCCAGAAGCGGAGTGCGTCTCCTGCCTGCTCCTCGGTCACAGCACGCCCCTGGTCGAATCCGACTGTGCTGGGCAGCGATTCATTGCCCAGGGCTATCGCGCGCCCGACCCGCGTGCCGCGATCGGCGTCCCAGAACCGCAGCTTGTGGTCCGACCCGAGGATGGCCAGGCGCTTTCCGTCCGGCGTGTAGGTCAAGTAGGAGCGGTACTCCTTCATGCCCCCGGTGCTCCTCTCGACGGTGCCCGACGTGATCCGCACTGGCCGTGGCCGAGTGACATGGGCACAACTGCACACGATGTCCTTGTCCACCATGAATCCGGCCCCGACCACCGCACCCGATGCGTCGCGGATCCGCACCACGGCGGGCCTGCTCGCGTCCCCCACCTGGACCACCGCCATGCGCGTCGCCCTCTCCCCGTCTCCCCCTGAGACATCGTCATGCGCACGCTACTGGACCCAGCGGCCCCGTCAGAAGAATGCTCTGCAACCTTGCCGCAACGTTCCTGGGAGTTGGCTGAGTTCACCGCACCGGCGCCGGACAGCGAAAGGCCGACACGTGACCCCTTCGGATGCACCTCTCGTGGAGCTCACGCCCGCAGCCGCCGATCTGGTGCGGCAACTGCGGGCGATCCATGGACCACTGATGTTCCACCAGTCCGGCGGCTGCTGCGACGGCAGTGCGCCCATGTGCTACCAGGACGGCGAATTCCGTACCGGAGACTCCGATGTGCTGCTGGCCTCGCTCGCCGTCGAAGGAGTCGCGGAACGTGTTCCGTTCTGGATGTCGAAGAGTCAGTTCGAGGTCTGGGCGCACACCCGGCTGATCGTCGATGTGGTGGCGGGGCGGGGCAGCGGGTTCTCGCTGGAGGCTCCGGAGGGGGTGCGGTTCCTGATCCGTTCGCGGCTCGTCGGTGGCTGATCCGCGTGGGCGGGTGGCGGTCTCCGGGCCGTGGACAGAACAGGATCTCGGCGCCCCTGTCCTGGGGACGGCGCCGGGAGCCGTCTGTCCCCCTTCGCCTCAGACCGTTACGCGCCCCGCGGCTGTCGCCCCGGTTGATCGGATCGTGCGCCTGGGATTCACGGATGACCTCCAGCCTGTCGGTACAGGCCTGGGGCCGACGTGCTCCGGCCCGCTCTGTGCTCACCGGTGGAATCGGAACGTGCCACAGGCAGGCGGGAGGGCGTCAGGGCTGGAGACCGCTGACAACATTCGCCGTCGCTGTCAGTCCCTCCTGGATGCTCGGCCCCATGCTCGTACCCGCAAGGAAGAATCCAAGCATCGCGCAGACGATCGCATGCGAGATTTTCAGTCCGCCGTTGCGGAGAAAGAGCACCGCAAGCATCAGCAGAAGCAGCACCAGTGAGATCGAAATGGCCATGGCCAACCTCCTACGCCGCGCCGGAATGCGGCATTCGGCCGCCAGTGTGGCGTAGCGGAGGGACCATCCGGCGGACTGGCATGTCCGCCATCCGGGTGTTGACTGGCTGTCACCACCTCGGGCCGCACGGCCCGTCAGACGCTGCCCCGGGCACTCCCGTCCTTCGCGCGGAGGAAGAGCTCCAGCCCCGCCAGGTCGTCCGTGTTGAGGTGGTCGACCCCGGCGGCCAGCAATTCGGACCAGACGGCGTCCCGCTCGGGGCCCGCCACGTCGGGCGTGGCCCAGAAGCGCACACGCCGGCCCTCGCGATGGGCGGCGGTGACGAGGGCGCGGAGCCTGTCCCGTTCGGCGGCGGGAAAGGCACCGGTGCCCAGCCAGCTGAAGCTCTGGGTCCAGTTGCTGCTGATGAGCGGGATGAACGAGGCGGTTGCCGCAGTGCCGATGTCGTCCAGTCGGCCGTCGTAGAAAGCGAGGCGGGTGCGCTGTGTCTCCATGGGAACGCGGGCGGCCCGGTCGCCCGATATGACGGGGGTGACTGCGCCTGCGCGGACCCGGCCGTCGTGGTACGAGGTCAGCATCCCGCGGTAGCGCTGGAGCTGCCGGTCGAGTTCGAGGTAGGCGGCGGCGCCGTCCGTCTTGATGTCGATGAGCAGCTGTACGGGGTCGCGGTGGCCGGGGTACACGGCTCCGTGGTTGGCCCTGACCCTGGCCAGCAGCGGGTCGAGATAGAGCGACGCGAGGGTGCGGGCGGGGTCGAGATCGGAGGCCTCATGAGCGACGAGGAGTTCCCCGTCCACGAGAAAGATGTCGGCTTCGACGCTGGTGAACCCGTGGGAGAGCGCGTCGTGGAGGGGGCGCGTATGCAGGTAGTCATTATGCGCGTGGGCCCGCCGGAGGGGGCGGGGGTGGTGGCGGGCGACTGCGGCGGGCTCCGCGGCCGCGGCCGACTGGAGGGGTATGACGGCGCCTGCGGCGACCGTGGCAAGAGCGGTGGTGACGACGCGGCGGCGGGTCGGGAACGCCATGGGTTCTCCCGGGATCAGGGTGCGGACCGGACGGGCGGACCCGACCGAGTATGGGTCCTGGGCACCTCTGTCGGGCAGGTACCTGCCAAGAGTTGAGCGGGGCGTCGCCCACCCGTCGCCTGGTGTTCCCCGGCCGGGCCGGGTTCGTCCAGCACCGATTGACACCCCCGCGGTTCTGGTCACCGCCGCTGGTGCAGCTCCACAGGCTCAGCTGCGCCTCGGCGCTGCCACCGGGAAGGGACGACCAGTAATCGCCCGCCGGGAACGACGTAGGGCGAGGCTGCCAGGCAGCCTCGCCCCTTGTCCCTTTGCCCGCCAGGAAGTTGCTCTACGGTGCGGGCAGCTCCATCAGCTCGGCGATGGCCTCGCGGTGGCGCCCCGCCGTGCCGTACGCGATCGAGTCGGCCTTGGCCCGCTTCAGATACAGATGCGCGGGGTGCTCCCACGTCATGCCGATTCCTCCGTGCAACTGGATGCACTCCTCCGCCGCACGGACCGCGACCCCGGAGCAGTACGCCTGCGCCACCGCCACCGCGAGCGGCGTGTCGGGGCTGCCGGACGCCAGGGCGTCCGCCGCGTTGCGCGCGGCGGCGCGGGCCGAGGCGACCTGGAGCCAGAGCTGCGCCATCCGGTGCTTGAGCGCCTGGAACGAGCCGACGGGCCGGTTGAACTGGTGCCGTTCGCGGGTGTACCGGACCGTCTCGGTCAGGCACCATTCGGCGAGACCGACTTGCTCAGAGGCGAGCAGTCCGGCCCCGGCGAGCAGCCCCCGGCTTACGGCGGGGCGCGCGGCCTCCGCGTCCGCGAGACGGGTGCCGGTGGCTGCGGTGAGGGTGACGGTGGCGAGCGGGCGGGTCAGATCGAGCGCGACGAGCGGCTCGATGGCAACGCCCGTGACACCGGTCTCGACCGCGTACAGGCCGTCGCCGGTCGGTACGAGCAGCAGATCGGCGGCGGCCGCGTCGGCGACCGCGGTGACGGTCCCGTCCAGGGTGCCGGTCACCGTCACGGTCCCGGCCGTTGCGGAGAACGGCACGGCGACGACCGCGACCTTGCGGCCCGCTGCCAGCTCGCCGAGGAGTTCGCCGACCGGTCCGTCCTCCGCCCCCAGTGCAAGGAGCGTCTCGGTGGCGACGACCGCGCTGGTCAGATAGGGGGCGGGGGCGACGCTGCGGCCCAGCTCCTCCAGGACCACCGCGGCCTCGCGATGGCTTGCACCTTGACCGCCGAGCTTCTCCGGCACGAGCAGCCCCGCGGCGCCGATGTCCGCGCCGAGGGCCTTCCAGAGCTGCGGGTCGTACGGCGTGTCGGACTCGATACGGGCGATCACCGTCGGCGCGTCGGCCCGGTCGGCGAGCAACGACCGTACGGAGGCCCGCAGATCGTCCTCGGCGTCCGAGTACAGCAGATCAGGCGCCCGGGTCTCTTCGGTCTGTGCTGTCATCGGGACAGGTCCTTCCAGGCGACGTCATGGTCGTTGCGCGGCTCGGCGGGCAGTCCGAGGACGCGTTCGGCGACGATGTTCAGCAGTACCTCGCTCGTACCGCCCTCGATCGAGTTGCCCTTGGACCGCAGATAGCGGTAGCCCGCACCGCGTCCGGTGAAGTCGACCAGCTCAGGGCGCCGCATGGTCCAGTCGTCGTACAGCAGCCCCTCCTCGCCGTGGAGTTCGACCTCCAGGCCGCTGATCTCCTGGTTGAGACGGGCAAAGGCGAGCTTCATGCCGGAGCCCTCGGGGCCCGGCTGTCCGGCGACGAGTTGCTGACGCAGCCGCTCACCGGCGAGCCGGGCGACCTCGGCCTCGACCCAGAGGGTGAGCAGGCGCTGGTGGAGATCATGGGTGCGCAGTTCGGGATGTTCGCGCCAGGTCCTGGCGACGGGGCCGATCATGCCGCCCTCGCGCGGGATGCGGGATCCACCGATCGAGACACGCTCGTTCATCAGGGTGGTCCGGGCGACCTTCCAGCCGTCGCCGACCGGTCCGAGCCGCCTGCTGTCGGGGATGCGTACGCCGGTGAGGAAGACCTCGTTGAACTCGGCCTCGCCGGTGATCTGACGCAGCGGCCGCACCTCGACGCCCGGGTCGGTCATGTCGCAGATGAAGTAGCTGATGCCACGGTGCTTGGGCAGGTGCGGGTCGGTGCGGGCGATGAGGATCCCCCAGCGGGCCACATGGGCGCTGGACGTCCAGACCTTCTGCCCGTCGACCACCCAGTCCTCGCCGTCCCGGACGGCGCGGGTGCCGAGGGCCGCCAGGTCGGACCCGGCGCCCGGCTCACTGAAGAGCTGGCACCACACCTCCTCGCCGACCCACAGGGGTCGCAGGAAACGCTGCTTCTGCTCGTCGGTGCCGAAACCCAGGATGGTGGGGGCCGCCATGCCCAGGCCGATGCCGATGCGGCGCGGGTCGTTGTCGGGGGCTCCCGCGGCAGCGAGTTCGGCGTCGACGACGGACTGCAGCGAGCGCGGTACGTCGAGTCCACCGAGCCCGGCCGGGTAGTGGACCCAGGCGAGTCCGGCGTCGAAGCGGGCCTGCAGGAAGTCGGTCCGGTCGGTGGTGGCCGGGGGGTGGGCGGCGAGCAGTTCGCGGGTGAGGCGGCGGAGTTCGGCCGCGTCGACGGCCGTCATCGGGCACCCCCCGGAAGGACGACGATCCGGCCGGTGCTCGTACCGTCGGCGACACGCTGAACGGCGGCCGCCGCCCCGTCAAGTGCGACACGCTCGCTGATCAGGGGCTTGATGACGCCCTGCGCAGCGAGCGCGGTGAGCTCCTCGTGGCAGGCGCGCACCGCGGCCGGGTCCTTCGTGTTGTACAGACCCCAGTGAAGTCCGACGATCGAGTAGTTCTTGACGAGGGCGTGGCCCAGCGCAGGGGTGGGAATGCCGCCGCTCGCGAATCCGACGACGATCACCCGGCCCTCGAAGGCGACGCACTTGACGGACTTGGCATACGCGTCGCCGCCGACCGGGTCGTAGACGACATCGGCCCCGCGTCCGCCGGTGAACTCCTTGACCGCTGCGACCATGTCCTCGGTGCGCCGGTCGATGACCAGGTCGCAGCCGAGCTCATGGGCGGTCTTGGCCTTCTCGGGGCCACCGACGACACCGATGACCTTGGCCCCGGCGGCCTTGCCGAGCTGGACGGCCGCACTGCCGACTCCGCCCGCCGCGGCGTGCACGAGAAGAGTCTCGCCCGCCTGGAGGTGCGCCCGGCGGTGCAGTCCGAACCAGCCTGTCTGATAGCCGATGTGCAGGGCAGCCGCCTCGGCGTCGCCCAGGGCCTCCGGGGCCGGCAGGAGCGCTGCCTCGTCCGCGACGACGTACTCGGCGAAGCCGCCGTTCGGCAGGGTGGGGGTGGCGAGCACCCGGCGGCCGTCCGGCGTCATACCGCAGATCTCCACGCCCGGGGTGAACGGCAGTGGCGGCCGTACCTGGTACTGGCCGCGGCAGAGCAGCGCGTCGGGGAAGTTGATGTTCGCCGCGAGCACCTTGAGGAGCACCTGCCCGTCGCCGGGCGTGGGCCGGTCCGTCTCTTCGAGCCGCATCACCTCGTTCGGCTCGCCGTTCCGGTGCACTCGCCATGCCTGCATGAGGGGCCTCCACAACACTGTCGGCATTACCACTGCTCCCGGGCATACTAAGCGGTCGCTTGCCTCTCTGGGAACAACCTGCCCCGGACCGATTCGACCGGACCGGGGCATGGCTCCACCGTGGGCTCCCCATACCCGGGGCAGTACGCGGGGTCGGCATCATCGAGTTCTCGGTGGTTCCCGGTGTTGCCGGGGTT